>NZ_DATCVJ010000110.1:0-6447 GCF_036566945.1 Chitinophaga sp.
ATTGGCGTCCACAAAACCATCTTCCGGGGGTCTGTTTAAGAAGCTTTTGCTGCAGCTACCCAGGATAACCAATAATGTGAAGGCGGTCAGATATCTTTTATAAAAATGATTGTTCATGGTAATTTTTTTACTGCATTAAAAATCAACACCTACGCTGGCAGAATACATCCGTGTTAAAGGATAACGGCCGGCATCCACGCCATAGAACTGGCTGCTCAACTGTACTTCTTTGCCAAGAGAGGCGCCTACTTCCGGATCGTATCCTTTGTACTTTGTAAATGTGGCCAGGTTCTGTACTCCGATAGATAACCGCACTGCTTTAATCACCGGTTGTTGTTTGATGAGCGAAGCAGGAAGGGTATACCCCAGCTGAATATTTTTGATCCTGAGATAGGAACCATCTTCCACAAACAGATTGGTGAAGCGGTTACCATTGCCGTTTACATCAGAGCCGGTAATTCTTGGTACGGTAGTACCCGGATTTTGCAAAGAGGCTTTTGTACCATCACCTGTTACACGGGCATAATCAAATGCTTCTACCAGCAGGTTGCGTCCCAGGTTCACGTTGTTGGGATTCATATTCTCAAAGCGCAGGTAATTATAAATATCGTTGCCTTGCGTGCCGGTGATCAGGATGTTCAGATCAAACCCTTTATAGGAAAAGGTATTAGACAGTCCGAATGTAAACTTAGGCCATGGGTTGCCGATAAAAGTCTGGTCACGTGAGTCGATGATACCATCGCCGTTCAGGTCTTTATATTTGATGTCGCCTACCCATACGCCGCCGTCTTTCGATACATCCAGCCGGCTGCCATCCGCTTTTGCAGGAATAGCGCTTTGGTTGATTTCATCTACAGAGGTAAATAATCCATCGGCTATGTAGCCGTAAAACAGCCATGGCGCCTGACCTACCGCCGTTTGGGTAGTGAAGCTGTTCATATACCATGCGGAGCGGTTAATCACTGCTGCATCTGAATAGAACTGTGTAATTTTTGTTTTGAAGGAGGAGATGTTGAAGTTGGTTCTCCACACAAACCCACTGCTACTCTTTATGTTTACCGTATTCAGCGTGATGCCGAAACCTTTGTTCTGTAACGTACCGATGTTTACTGTAGGCGAAGTAATGCTGCCTTCCGCCTGGGTACCCATGTAGGCAGGCAGTGGATTTTGCAGCAGGAGATTGTTTGTTTTCTTGATATAGTAATCCGCTTCGAGTTGTATCCTGTTATCCAGCACACTTACATTGAGCCCGATATTTTTGGTAGTAGTGGCTTCCCATTTGATGTCTGCGTTACCATATACGTTGGATTTGAAGCCAGTTCCCCAGGGGGTAGTTACTGCGCCGAGCACAGAGTATTGTCCGCCACTGCCTGTACTTCCGGTAGTGCCATATTCTGCCCGTATTTTCAGGTCGTTGATGAAAGAAATATCTTTCATGAAGGGTTCACCGGTTAACCGCCACGCTGCGGATACGGATGGGAAGTATGCCCACTGATTGTTGGCTCCGAAGTTGGAAGAAGCATCTGCGCGACCTGCCAGCTGGAGAATGTATTTATCGTTGTATACGTAATTGATACGTCCGAGATAAGATTCCAATGCACCGGAACCTTTGCCACTGCCGGTGGTTTGGCCCTGGGCATTACCGAGATTAAAAGAAGGGATCTCGTTGCTGGCGAAGCCGGTACGGGTACCGCTGAAGCTCTGGTAATTCCATGCCTGCGCTTCATGGCTTGCCATGATACCAATGTTGTGTTTCTTAAATGTTTTATTGTATTGTAACAGTTCGTTGAGGTTCCAGTAAAAATTTTTGTTGGTACTGATACTCAGACTGGCATTTTCGTTGGAGTTATATCCCAGCTTATAGGTAGGCGTAAATTTGCTGCCATCTGCATATTCGAAATTACCGTTAAAACTGGTGCGGAAGATGAGGCCGGGAATGATATTGATTTCCGCACTGATGCCACCCAAACCACCTGTTCTTTTATAGTCGTTGTCCACCAGATTGGCGATTGCCAGTGGATTCAGCGGAGCAAACTTTGCATTGGAACCATACTCATTTTCTGTAGCGCCACCCCAGGTACCATCGGCATTTTTCACCGGGATATTGGGCGCCAGGTTGATGGCATTGCGGATCACATCTTCACTGGTAGAAGCCAGTTTTTCTTTTGTCTGGTAGAAGTTGAGGGAGGTGCTTAATTTAAGCCAGTCGAAAGCCCTGTTATCGAGATTCAGACGGAAGGAATACCGGTTGAAATTAGATCCGGCAGATACCCCTTGTTGACTAAAATATTCACCTGCCATATAATAATTGGTCGTTTTGGTACCATTGCTGACAGTGATCTGGTGTTTTTGTAGCGGAGATACTTTAAAGAGCGATTCCTGCCAGTTGGTACCTTCACCGAGTACAGCTGGGTTTTTGAATTCCGCTATGGGTGTACGGTTCAACTGGGCAGCAATTTCGTTGTTCATAATAGCGAATTGCTGCAGGCTCATGACCTTCACTGCTTCCGGTTTTTCCTGCGCGGAATAGAGATAGTTGTAGCCCACTTTCAATCCCTGTTGTCCTCTTTTGGTGGTCACCAATATGACACCATTGGTAGCACGGGAGCCATAAACTGCCGTAGCAGAAGGGCCCTGCAATACTTCCATGGATTCAATATCGGAAGGGTTGATGCCCGCGAGTGGATTGACAGAGCTGGTAGCACCATAGGAAACGGTGGCGGGTTGTATCTGTACGCCGTCGATTACGTACAAGGGTTCGTTGGTGTTACCAATGGTATTAATACCGCGGATATTCACCGAAATACCGCCGCCGGGTTGTCCGGAATTCTGGGTAACATATACACCTGCAGCACGACCTTGTAATGCCTGATCTAAGGTGGTGTTAATTGTTTTGTTAATGTCTGCGGAAGAAATGGATACCTGCGCGCTGCTCTGATCTGTTTTCTTCATAGTACCATAACCGACCACTACTACATCCTGCAGGGAACTCCGGGTTTCTGTCAGTACTACATTCAGCGTACCGGCATCGCCTATTTTTATCTCTTTAGCAGTAAATCCGATAGACGTAAAGACTAATACCTGACCGGGAGCGGCAGCGATGCTAAACTTGCCATACTGATCTGTGGCGACACCGTTGTTGGTGCCTTTAAAGATGACGGATGCGCCGGGAACAGGTTGTCCTGATTCGTGAGCGGTGACCGTGCCGGTAATTTTTTTTCCTGATGGAGGAAGATTTTGCGCTTTTGCTGTAATGGCAAAGGCACAATACGTGATCGTTAGCCATACCCATAGGAATGGCCTTCCAGTAATACTGGCTCTTTTCATACGTGGAGAAATTAAAATTTTTAAAAAAGAATCGAGTGTCGATTTTGGTTTGCTACTTCATAGACTTATTCATTCGTGGTAATGGAAATGAAGTTATGGCTATTACCACGAACATAGGGTAGCAGGATGTTTATAATTCCGGCTATTATGTTGCATGCCGGGGGTATTAAATGTAACTTTTTAAGGGTTGTTTTGTTGCAGTTATTCTTTCTTCATCGCGGCTGCGTAGGCGGAAGGGAGCATGTTGTAAGCCATTTTAAAATATTTTGTAAAGTACTTCGGGTTATTAAATCCAACTTCATAGGCCACCTCGGTAACATTCATTTCTGTTTGAATCAGCAAATGAGCGGCGCGTTGTAAACGTACTCCGCGGATAAATTCAATAGGTGGTTGTCCGGAGATGGCATAAATGCGGCGGTAAACAGATACCCTGTTCATGAACAGTTCCCTGCTTAATTCTTCCACAGAGAAATTTGCGTTAGAAAGATTCTTTTCCACAATTTCAAGGGCTTTCTGCATAAATTTCTCGTCTGCCGATAATATGGTGCCGGTACCGGTGTTGGCAGGCAGGGGGAGTATCATCATTTGTTTGGCGGGGGCCCTGCGTGTCAGCAGGTTACGCACGCGGGAGAGCATTATTTCAAATCTGACAGGTTTTACGATATAGTCATCGGCGCCGTTTTCCAATCCCCGCAGCTGTTCTTCCTCCCCGGCCAGGGCGGTGAGTAATATGACCGGAATTTGCCGGGTACGGGTATCGCCTTTGATTTTTGTGCATAAGGCAATGCCATTCATCACCGGCATGTTTACATCGCTTACTACCAGGTCGGGGTGGGCAGATAATGTTTTTTGCCAGCCGGTTAAACCGTCCGGTGCTTCAATAATGTTGTAAAACGCTTTCATGTTTTCTTTCAGATAAAAACGGAAGTCGTCATTATCTTCTACCAGCAGCACGGTTTGTTTTTCTTCCTTCTTTGATGGAGCGGGTATTTCCGGTGACAGTGATTCGGGTATTGGTTGTTCATATATATCTGCAGCGATCATTTCAGCCATCGCTTCCACTTCCGGTTGCGTGGCCGCTGGCAGTATTTCAAATGGGAGCTCCAGCGTGAAGCAGGTACCTTTATTCCCGTCACTGTCTACCCGGATGCTGCCTTTACATAGTTTCACAAACTCTTTCGTAATTGCCAGTCCTATGCCGCTCCCCTGGTTTACAAAGCCACCGGGCGAATCGCTATGGAAAAACTGCTCGAAAATCTTTTCGTGCCTTTCCGGCGGTATGCCGATACCGGTATCGATTACTTTAATTTCCAGCATGGCCTGGTCACCTGTTGCGGTGAAGCTGGTCAATACCTTTACAACACCTCCTGCCAGCGTAAACTTAAAAGCATTGGAGAGCAGGTTATAAAGAATCCGTTCAATTTTATCGTGGTCAAAACTGGTATATAATGTTTCATTGTCTGCATGAAAAAAGAATTCCACCTGCTTGCGTTCTGCCAAATCTGTAAAAGAATATACCACCTCTCTGATGAAGCCAATGATGTCGCCGGCGGCCGGATTTAACTTCAGCTCCTGCATTTCCATCTTCCGGAAATCCATTAACTGGTTGGCCAGATAGAGCAGCCTTTTGGCATTGCGGCGTATCAGGTATAACTTATGCCTGAAGGTGTGGTCTTCTTCGTGGGAGATCACTTCTTCCAGCGGCGCCAGTATCAGCGATACCGGCGTTCGGAATTCATGACTAAGATTGGTGAAGAGCTTAATCTTGAGCATGTCCAGTTCGTGCAGCTGCCGCGCTTCTCTCCGTTCCTGCTGTAATGCGAAGCGGCGTTGGGCGCGCTGCAATACAATCTTCCGTAACAATAACAAAATAGCTGCAATGAGCAACACATAACATACATAGGCCAGCGGAGTCGCCCAGAATGGAGGTAATATGCGGATACGCAGGGAAATGCCTTTCCAGGGTTGTGTATTGTCGTCGCTCACCGCTTTTAGTAACAGGGTATAGTTGCCGGGGTTGATGTTGGTATAGGTGATCCGGCGCGACTTTCCATCTGTTGTTTGCCATTCTTTATTAAAGCCTTCCAGTTTATACGTATAGGCGTACCTGTTTTTATCGGTGTTGGTAAAATCGAGTGCGGCAAAATCGATAGAGAAATCATTTTCATTGTGTCGTAACACAATTTCATTTATTTCCGGCATGGCAGCCGGGAGGATCACATGGTTATTTCGTTTTTCATTTACAGCAATGGTGCGGTTAAAGAGTTGCAGGCTGGTAAACACAATAGGGGGCTCGCGCCTGATCTGCTTTACTTTGGCCGGATCAAAGATGTTGAATCCATCTGCGCCGCCAAACAACAACTCACCTGATGTTAGTTTGAGTGCCGCATTTACGTTAAAGGCATTGCCTTGCAGGCCATCTTTTTCATCGTAATTATGACAGTTGATACTAATTGTACCTTTTGGATCAGATTGTACCACTATTTTGCTTAACCCGTTGGAGGTACTTGCCCATAGATGGTGATCGTTATCTTCCAGTATGGAAATAATATTATTGTCCGGTAAGCCGTCCTGCATGCGGAACGTAACGAATTGTTGCTTTTCCGGATTGTATGCATTCAGTCCGTCGCGGGTACCTACCCACATGATACCGCGACTATCGCGCAGCAGGGAGCTGGCATTGTCGTTGCTCAGCTGATGTGTTTCGCGTAGATAGTGTATGTACACACCTTTTGCTTTGTCCAATACATCCACACCATAGGCGGTGGAAATCCAGAGGTTTCCTTTTGCATCCTCCGTCATATCGGTGATATAGTTGGAATGCACCGAGTTGGGGGTGTTTACATTGTTATGATAAAAGATGCCGGCAGTTTGGTCGAATCTGTCGAGGCCTCCGCCCAGCGTGCCTATCCAGAAGTTCCGCTGACTGTCTTTAAAAATTTTCCAGACGGTTTTACTACCCAGACTCTTACCCGTGGTATCTGTGCGGTAATGCGTGAATACACCATTTCGGTAGTTGTCGAGCCCTCCAAAATAATACCCGATCCATAGGCTGTTGTCATCGTCTACATATAAACTCAGGATCACATAGTTACTGATACTGTTGTTGTTGAGGGGTTG
>NZ_DATCVJ010000111.1:0-3910 GCF_036566945.1 Chitinophaga sp.
CAGGTTACGGCTGTTGAAAAACGAATCATGCCCCCAAAGCAGGTCGAGGATACTTTTTCTGTCGATGATGCCATCGCGTTTTTCGTATAGTAAACGAAGTAATTCGCTTTCCCGGTAGGAGAGTTTTTTTTCTTCTCCGCCACCGCTGAGCACCTGCCGTTTGGTATAAAACAGGAACTTGCCGAGTTTAATATGATCCGCCGGAGGGGCGACCGCCTTGGGTGTTTTGCGCAATACATTTTCGATACGAACAATCAGTTCTTCCATACTGAAAGGCTTGCGGATATAGTCGTTGCCGCCCATGGAGAAACCTTTTACCAGGTCGGCCGTTTGTGTTTTGGCTGTGAGGAAAAGAATAGGTACTTCCGGATGAATGGCCCGTATTTCTGCGGCCACTTCAAAACCATCTTTGTTAGGCAGCATCACATCCAATATGCATACCGCAGGATTTACCTGTTTGAAAAGGGACAGTACATTGGCGCCGTCACTTTCCATGACCACCTCAAATCCTCTCCGCTGGAGGCTTTCCTTTACAATTTTTCCGAGCGACAATTCATCTTCAACGTATAAAACTTTAATGTTCATCTCATCAGTTTTTAAACTTTACGATCCGGCGATTTTTATCATAGTACACCACCGGCGCTTCTGCGAAAGGAAGTTTAACGGAAAAAGTACTGCCTTTGCCTAATTCACTTTCTACTTCTATAAAGCCCATATGACGTTGTACAATATGCGATACATAGCTGAGTCCCAGCCCATAGCCTTTTATGTTATGCCGGTTACCATTGGGTATCCTAAAGAATTTTTCAAAGATTTTAGTTTTGTATTCCTGCGCAATACCTATACCGTGATCGACTACACGTATTTCAAGAAACTGCTTATGGTCAATAATATGAACGAGGATATTCGGGTTTTTAGTACTGTATTTAAGTGCATTGTCCAGCAAATTGTACAACACACTGGTGAGATGCAGCTTATCCGCCGTGATAATGAAATTATTACCGGTGGTTTGTAGAGCCGTGATGGTGAGCTGTTTTTCAAATTGCAGCTTCATAGAAGCCATGACGCCTCTGGCCAGCGCCCGGATATCAAATTGCTCTTTGTTGAGGGCAATCTCCCTGTTTTCAAACATCGATAATTTCAGCACTTTATCTACTAACAAACCCAGTCGCTGTATTTCCTGTGCAGATATATCCAGGTATTCGTTGGTGGTTTCCCGATCGTCTAACGCATCAAAACTTCTCAGTGCTTCAATCGCTACGCTCACCGTGGCGATGGGTGTTTTGAGTTCATGCGTCATATTGCTGATAAAATCATTTTTAAGCTGCGCCAGCTTTTGCTGCTGTTTCAGATTTCTATATAAAAGTAAAAAAGAAAAAATAGTAACCCCTAATAAGAGCACGGAAACAAGGATCGGCTGACTGATACGTCTCAACAGGTACCAGGTATTATTTTGAAATAACAGCTCATAGCTCAGGGGCCGCGTGAAACCAATCGTTACCACATTGTCTTCGAGGTCGTCGGGGAAGGTCGTGAATACTTTGGTGGTATCTACCGGAATAACATTAATAGCAAAAGCAGTGTTGATCTTTTCCCGATCCAGTGCGGCACGATAACGATCTGTAATTTCTTTTACAGTAATGGAGTCCCGGAGGGAATCTACTCCTGCCAGGAAATCATATACCCTTACTGTGGGCGCTGTTTTAGTGACATATGCTACATTGAAGGAGTCGTTTTCCGGGAAAGGAGGTGGAGGATCTTTTAGTGCTACCATCATGGTAGCAGGCATGGCTCGACCATGATCGGCGGTGGGGGCCCAGCCTGATGCGATCGTTCCGGCAGCTGCAGCTGGTATGGCAGGCACGCCACCCACAACTGATACGGTTTGCATCGGCATTCTCGGCATGGTAGAGTCCCGGTATCTTTCCGTCAACACATTCGAAATACGCATCACGCCCTGCCGGTCTTGTATACGGAGACTGAAATTGGAATCCAGTTTCAGCTTGGCCGCCTGCAACCGGAAAATAGTTTCCCGGAAAAGGATATTGGTACGACTCGTAAACAACTTCTCCTCTTCACGGTAATTTTTGCTCAGCCAGTAAGCCTGGAAAGCCGTAATGAGCAGAATTGTTAACGCAATCAAAATAGCCGTTACCGGGATGGAAAGTTTGTATCGCATATGTTGATAGTAATACTAAGACAAATGTATCGTTTACTTTCCTCCTTCAGCGAGAACATTAACCTAAATTAACATTAAGTAAAGGCATGTTAACCTCCGTTGCAGCAGGAAGGGAATAGCTTTATTCCCTAAAACGTACGGGTATGAAAAAAGTAATTTTAACATTTTCTATGGGATTTCTGCTGCCGGCTGTCCATGCACAACAGCAACAAGGCAGGGTATTGTATGAACGTACTGTGCAAATGGAAATGCATATGATGGGGATAGCAGGAGATGGG
Source organism: Chitinophaga sp. (assembly GCF_036566945.1). GTDB lineage: Bacteria > Bacteroidota > Bacteroidia > Chitinophagales > Chitinophagaceae > Chitinophaga. The sequence continues at coordinate 2,458 of NZ_DATCVJ010000111.1, forward strand.
AATGCCAACGCTGCGACCATGCTGCCGCAGTCGCACAAGGATCAGCTGGAGGTGCTGTTTGGTAACGACCAGTCACTGCGCCGCACAAAGGAAGATGACAGGCCCGAAGAATTCAGTCCCCGCGAAGATGGTGTGTCGTTCCGCATGATGATAGCCGATGCCGACGATGTAACCTATCATAACTTTGCCACTGCACAGGTCATCGAGCAACGCGAATTTGGTACGAAGAATTATATTATTACAGACAGCATCCACAAATTAAACTGGAAGTTAACCGGCAAAACGTCCACTATCCTTAACTATCCCTGCCAGGAGGCCATAGCACAACGTATTGGTAAACGTAGTTCCGCCAGTATGGAAAACGGGCAACTAAAACAAACCGAAGTAGCCGATACGTCCAATATCGTGGCCTGGTTTACACCCGCCATTCCGGTACCCGCCGGGCCTGAATACCAGGGACAGCTACCCGGCCTGATCCTGGGGATCGGTATTAACGATGGCCGGATCATCTACACTGCAAAAGAAGTATCTGCAAATGTAGATGTAGCCAGCATTAAAGCACCCTCCAAAGGAAAGAAAGTAACCACCGCGGAATTCAACAAAGAACGGGATAAGATGATGGCAGACATGCAGCGGAGTAACGAAAGAGGACGGATGATGCATACCATACAGTAACGCATCGGGTAAAAAAATGCTCCGGAAAATATTTTTCCCGGAGCATTTTTTTGAAAAGCGTGTTTTAACGCATGATGTTAATCGTACGTGGGCTGCCAGTTGTCGAAAGACCATTTTTACTCAGACTATAGGTAAAGCTCAGCTGAAAGAAACGTTGCAGATTCCTGGTACGGCTGTCTTCAATATAATTCTGATTGGTACTGCGACTAATACCTACATTTCTGTTCAACAAATCAAAAGCACTCAGCTTCAGTTCTCCCCGGTTGAAGCGAAGAAATTGACGGCTGAAAGAAGCATTCCATAAAGGAACATTGGTATTGAAACCATCGGCACGCCGGCTGTTGATCGTATAAGTGAAGTTGCTGGAAAAGTAGCAGTTAGCCGGCAACTGCCAGTTGAATTCTCCTTCATACTGCTGCGAAAAGTACCCGGTATTAAGGGCGGACTGCAAAGAATAATCGGTTTTGTAGTAGTTTATACCACCGCTGAAAGACACATCTATTTTATTGGAAGGGTTCAGATCAAAACGTACTGCCGGCCCCAGCGTAAAGGTGCGAATATGATTTGGCGCCGCATTAATAAACTGTTTCGTTTTGCTGTAACCTACATTGCTGCTGAAGTTGACCGTACCCGCTACCATACGCAAAGGTAAACTCAGGTGGATAGTGCCGCTCATATTATACACCCCATTTACGTTTAAGGGGCGGGTATGCTTCACGCCCAAACTATCTACTACATCATAGTCTACGATCTTATGCTGCGTTTCCTGCAGATTGAA
>NZ_DATCVJ010000112.1:0-10096 GCF_036566945.1 Chitinophaga sp.
ATCGACATTTAATTCTAAACCTAAATTTTTATACAACTAAAATCTGATTAACCGTCAGCGTTAGTACTTATCTGTACTATCAAATACAACTGTTTTTATTATGCATTGCGATCAGTGTAACTGACCGGGAACGGGAGTTCTATGCCAAAATCTACACCAATAGCGTAGTCGTTTTTATTAGTCTAACCACAATCTAAATCAATTCTGACATGAGGAAATTTTTACTCGTGCTGGCGGGGCTGCTATGGGCAGTCACCTCGCTGCTGGCACAGACTAATCACACTGTAAAAGGAAAGGTAACAGATGAATCAGGAAATGGATTACCTGGTGTGTCTGTAAGTTTGCCCGGTGGCAAAACCGGCACTGTTACCGATTCCAAAGGAGAGTTCTCTCTTACGGTACCTGAAACCACAAAAACTTTAAGGGCCTCTTTTGTGGGGTATGAATCGCAGACGATGACCATTAAAGGTAGCAGCGTAGGCAACATTGTTTTGCAACCAGATGCCAAGGCTATTTCCGAAGTAGTGGTAGTAGGTTATGGTACACAGCGGAAGAAAGATGTAACGGGCAGCATTGCTTCTATTAAAGGAGGAGCAGTAGCAGAACTGCCGGTGGCTAGTTTTGAAGCCGGCTTGGGCGGTCGTGCCGCGGGTGTACAAATCACAGTTCCCAACGGTATTGTGAATAACCCGCCGGTGTTTCGTATCAGAGGCGCTAACTCTATTTCAATGAGTGCTTATCCGCTGATTGTGATTGATGGGGTACCCACTTTTTCCGGTGATGTAGGCAGCTCCAATGCACCCTTGAATCCTTTGGCCAGTGTAAATCCCTCAGATATTGCGTCTATTGATATCGCCAAAGATGCTGCTGCTACCGCGATTTACGGTAGCCGTGCTGCCAATGGTGTAGTATTTATCACCACCAAAAAAGGAAAAGCTGGTCGCGCTAAAGTAGCCTATGATGGCTGGGTAGGTATTACAAAACCTACCCGCTTGCCAGAGGTATTAAACTCGGCGCAGTACCTGGAAATAAAAAATGAAGGATTAAAAAACGCAGGTAGCGCAGATGTATATGTAGCTAACCAGGATGCCAGCGGTAAAACTATTGATACCAAATGGATGGATGTGGTATATCGTGATAAAGCGATATCACAGAGTCATAGCATCAATGTTTCCGGTGGTACCGAAAATACCAGCTATTATTTTTCCGGCGGCTATACCAAACAACAGGGGATTTTGAAGAGAAATGAATTTGCACGTAAAAACCTGTTGTTTAATATTGATCAGCAATTGGGAAAAGCATTTTCGATTGGTGCACGAATGAGTTATTCCAATGAGCAGAGTCTCATTTCCGGTTCTTCCGGATCACTGGAAGGGGAAGCGTTTAACTCCGGAGGACTTGCCCGCCTGGCTTTTCTAACCTCCCCATTGGTAGCGCCCCGTAATGATGACGGCAGTTATAATGTAAGTGGTTCTGGTTTAGGTGGTGGAAGAAATAAGTTGCCGATTGGTATCTACAATCCGCTGGTGTTGTTGGATCTGGATCACTCCAATACTGAAGCAAATCATATCCAGGGAAATATCTATCTGCAGGTAAAGCCATTTAGCTGGATGACGCTGAGAACACAGTATGGTGCCGACTACATTCTCATGAATAATGATGTTTACCAGAATTATTTATCGGGTGATGCCGTGGCTTCTACAGGTGATGTGACCAGTACTTATTCACAATACAAACGTTGGGTATGGACAAATACCCTACAGCTGGATCATTCGTTTGGTAAGCATAACCTAAGTTTCCTGGCAGGGTCCGAACAACAACGGGATGCGCGCGAACGCTATGGACTGGAGCGTCAAAAGCAAATGGATAATTATTTTAACAATAGTGAAGGCGGCTGGTTAGTGGATCTCTCCCGGTATTTACTACGGCGGGAAAACTACCTGTTGTCTGCCTTCTCCCGTTTAAATTATAATTACAAGGAAAAATATTACGTGAGTGCCAACGTAAGACAGGACCAGTATTCGGCCTTCGGTCCCAATTATAAGAAAGGTACATTCTATGGTTTCTCTGCGGGATGGGAAATCACGAAAGAGAATTTCTGGCGTAATGCAGGACTGGATAACGTATTCAGTGGCTTCAAGATCAGGGCCAGTCATGGTAAAGTAGGTAATTTTGCAGGACTGGGCGACTATGATGCATTGTCATTGTACAAACCTTCTCCTTATGGTGGTAACCCTTCCATTTATTTTAACCAGGCAGGTAACCCCAATCTGAACTGGGAAACCAGTAAAAAAACAGATATCGGTTTTACTTACGGACTGTTGAATAACCGGATCAATGGAGAGTTTTCTTACTACTATAATGATATTAACGGGTTAATCCTGTTTGTGCCGCAAATGCCATCTGCCGGTATTCCTATTACCAGTACTACGGCTACCATTGCTACTATTCCTACCAACGTAGGCAGCATGTTTAACAAAGGGGTAGAATTTAGTGTGAATGCAGTGGTGATTGATAAAAAGAATTTCTCCTGGAACAGCTCCTTCAACGTGGCATTTAATAAAAATAAAATTACTTCCCTGGCAGGAGATATCACCGCTATTCCTTTTGTAACAAGTAGCCTGGAGCAAACCAGTATCAACAAAGTAGGTTATCCTGCGAGTATGTTGTATGTAGTGCGCACTAAAGGGGTAGATCCTGCTACCGGCAGAAGAATTTTTATTAATGCTAAAGATGAAGAAGTATACTTCAGTAATTCAGATGCGGTTAAATACAAATATGCCGATGGCAAAACAGCAGCTGCTATTGGCGTGAAAGATGCAGTCGCGTATAAAAATACCAATCCTAAAATATTGGGTGGTTTGGAAAATACTTTCCGCTACAAAGATTTTGAACTCAACGTGCTGCTCACCTATCAAACTGGTTTTTATGTGTATTACGGCAGTAATGCAGGTTTGAGAGATCAGCGTTACTGGAATAACAGTACAGATGTATTAAACAGGTGGCAGCAGGCAGGTGATCAAACAGATGTGCCCCGGCTGGTAAATGGAGATAACATTTCCAACGGCTCTTCTTTTGCTATTGCCGCAAATGTATTCAAAGGTGATTTTGTGAAATTAAGTACCGTTGGGTTGATGTACAGACTGCCGGAAAGCCTCACCAGGGTTATTCGTCTTACAGGTGCCCGCGTATATGTGCGTGGACAAAATCTGGCGTTGATGACCAAATATCCGGGACCTGATCCTGAAGTTTCTTCCAATGGTAACAATGCTTCCGGTCAGGGGGTAGATCGTAACACGCTTGGTAATGGCAGAACTGTTACCGTGGGACTTAATATTAACTTATAAACTGCAACGAAGATGAGAAAATATTGCACATACATACTGTTGATAGCTATAGCAGGATTCAGCGCTTGCCAGAAGAATTTATTAGACCCGGTACCTACTACAGATATTCCTGACTTCAAGGCATTTGAAACAAAAGATCGGATCAATAGTCAGTTAAATGGCTTGTATTCCGTGATGAAACACGGGAAGTTCCTGGGTGGGAAATTTGAAATTGCCAATGAAGTAAGGGGAGAGGATTTTGTGAATGAAAAAGCGAATAACGTTACGCTGAATGCTACCTGGAGAATGGTGCCTACCGGCGAAACGCAGGAGGTGAAAGAGATTTGGTCGCAGGGATACATTACGATCAATAACGTCAATGTTTTTCTGACTGGCATGAATGCCGTAGGTAACAAAGTAGTGGGCGATTCCATGGCTAAGATCTATGCCGGAGAAGCGAAGTTTGTTCGCAGCGTTAGTTATTTTTCTCTGCTGCAATTATATGCACGTCCGCATTGGGATGGCGCCGGAAGTAAGCCTGGGTTGATTCTTCATAGTGAAGGCCATTCGCAGATCGGCAGTTATTCGAAGGCGCGCAGTACGGTGAATGATACCTATGCGCAGGTGATCAAAGATCTTGATTCTGCCGAAGCGTTGTTGCCTAAACCTGCAGCCGGTACATTACCCGCCATTACACATGCCAATGCGTATAGTGCTATTGCGTTTAAAATACGTGTGTACCTGTTTCTTGAAAAATACGATAAAGTAATAGAGGAAGCCGCGAAGCTGGTATCCGCCAGCGCACCTTTCGTGTCGCCCGGCGGACATGCGCTGGAAGGGGATATCTTCAAGGTGTTTACCACGCCTTATTCCTCGAAAGAATCTATTTTTTCCCTGCCTTTCTCAGGAGCTACCGGCGATTTTCCGGGTACGCAAACACAGCTGGGCTATTACTTTACGCCTTCTGCAAAACCCTATACCGGCAACGGGGAATACTCCCTGCATCCCAATGGCATTATTTCCGATTCGTCCTGGAAGTCTGCCACCGATGCACGTAGAAATTTTATCCTGACGGCAGGCGCCAAGAAGTATTGGGTTAAATTTCCGACCCCCAGTCCTTTTACGGATTTCATTCCTGTTATCAGGTATGCCGAGGTATTGCTGGATGTAGCAGAAGCAAGGGTTAGGCAGTTGAATACGGTAGATGCCAGCGCAGTGGCCATGCTGTCCGCTGTCAGACACCGGTCAGATGCTTCTGTTACGTACACCATCGCCGATTTTGCGACGCCTGCCGCGCTGTTGGCAGCCATTACAAAGGAGAAGCACATTGAATTACTGGGTGAAGGTTTCCGTAGCATGGAAGTAACCCGCCTGGGCATTTCATTCCCATCTAAAAGTAGTGTGGTACCGGTGATTGATCCTACGGCGGCGCAATATATCTGGCCTATTTCTTCTGATGAGATGATTTATAATAAGCTGTGTGTGGACAATTAATTCATTCGCGGAGTACTAATAATAAAAGCCCCGTTACAAAAAGTAGCGGGGCTTTGGTATGGTATAATGCCGTATAAGCGTCTGCGTTAGGTTGCCAATCATCGGCATTACCTTGGCTGGATTCGGGGAGGGCGGGGAAAAAACGAGTCCAGATACCTACAACGTATTATTCTTTTTTGTAGATTCCGCCTCTGAAGGAAGCATTTATATACTTATTTAAACCCATGGTCATGAAAATCAGGAAAAGTTTTGTAGTCGTGGCGGCGCTATTAGTAGTCGGCACGCTATGCTCACTGGCGTTACCCCAGGAACCTGAAAAGGCAAAGAATCTGAAAGTCCTGCCAAAGGATATCAGTCATGAAGAGCTGATCACCGTTATGCGCGGTTTCAATGCTGCGTTAGGTGTAAAATGTAATTTCTGTCACGAGCCGCGGAAGGACGATCCAAAGAAAATGGATTTCGCCAGCGATGAAAATCCGCACAAAGGAACAGCCAGGGACATGATGAAGATGACCAAGCGCATCAACAAGAAATTCTTCAAGGGTAGTGAAGTAATGGCGGTAAGCTGCTATACCTGTCACCACGGTAATGAAGAGCCAAAAACCAAACCAGATGCTGCGCCGGAAGCAGCGAAGTAGCAGCGGAAAGCTAAAAGCATAAAGCTGAAAGCAAAAAGCCACTGAAGCGAATGATGAACGCGTATTAAATATATCCGCTAAGGTCATTCACTTCAGTGGCTTTTTGCTTTCAGCTTTATGCCTTCCGCCCCTTTCATATGTTATTTTTTTAATTTATCAGCATTGCTCCCGGAAAAAGAGTATCTTTGCTACCGTCTGTTGAGTTAAAAGCATAAAGCACAGAAATATCTATTCTCTCCAGTCCGGAAATCTTTTCTTTACTGCTCTCCTCAATTGTGATAACGCTAAAGATGAAGAAGCGTTATTTTATAATTTATTACATCAGATATATCAACATGTTATTTGAGCAATTAGGGCTTATTGAGCCTATTTTAAAAGCAGTTAAAACCGAAGGCTATACTACGCCTACACCCATACAGTTACAATCTATTCCTATTGTATTGGAAGGTAAAGACCTGCTCGGATGCGCGCAAACCGGCACCGGTAAAACGGCTGCGTTTGCTATCCCCATTTTACAGTTATTACATAACAGTACGCCGGCCAATCAAGGCTTTAAACATATCCGTACACTGATTCTCACGCCTACCAGGGAACTGGCGGTTCAGATCGATGAAAGCTTTGCCGCTTATGGTAAGCACACCGGCCTGAAACACGATGTGATTTTTGGAGGGGTACCTCAGCACAGGCAAACCATTGCCCTGCGTAACGGTACCGATATCCTGATCGCCACGCCGGGACGGTTGCTGGATCTCATGAACCAGGGCTACATTTACCTGAACCACCTCGAAATATTCGTGTTGGATGAGGCGGATCGTATGCTGGACATGGGTTTTATCAATGATATCAAGAAAGTGATCCGGGAACTGCCGCAACAGCGTCAAACCCTGTTCTTTTCTGCTACCATGCCACCAAGCATTGCACAGCTGGCTAACTCCTTACTCTATAAACCAGAGAAAGTAACCATTACGCCGGTAGCCACTACCGCGGAAAGGGTGGAACAATCGGTTTATTTTGTAAAGAAGAAAGATAAGCAGTCCCTGCTGGATCATCTTTTAAGAGATAAGACCATTGAACGTACCATTGTGTTTACACAAACCAAGCACGGTGCCGACAGGATCGCTAAAAACCTGAAGAAACGCAATATCAACGCAGATGCGTTGCATGGCGATAAATCACAGGCTTCCCGTCAGAATACCCTGAACAACTTTAAAAATGGCCGCCTGCGTGTGCTGGTAGCTACTGATATTGCAGCCAGAGGTATTGATGTGGATTCACTGGAGCACGTGATCAACTATGATTTACCGAATGTTTCTGAAACGTACGTGCATCGTATAGGCAGAACCGGTAGAGCGGGTGCAGCAGGCTACGCACTTTCTTTCTGTGATACAGAAGAAAGACCATTCCTGAACAGCATCAATAAGCTGACCAGGCAAGTCATTCCGTCTGTGCCACATCCTTTTGAAGAGGCGGCGCTGATGGAGGCCAACAGTGCTAATCCGGATATGCCGAAAGCAGATCCGAGAAGACCTAAACCTAAGAATAGAAGAGGCCGGATCGATAAGAGAGACAGAACTTTCTAACGCGGGTTTTAGTCTTACTCAGGATTATACTGATTTTGATGATTTTCCGGATTTCTTTTTGATTATAAGATTTAAAAAAGATAAAAAGATTAGCGAAGATGAAAGCGATTATCCGCTTGCATCTTCGCTAATCTTTTTTAATCCTGTAAAACAATATCCGGAAAATCATCAAAATCAGTATAATCCTGGGTAAGACAAAAAATTACATCACTTCCGCTTTAATTTTCCCTGCTTTAATTGCTTTCACAAATTCCGCGTAGTCTTTCTCTGTCTGATCTGCATAAGTCACGGCGAATTTGCCGATGGCCTGATCCATCACATCGGCTTTGCCGAGATAGCCGCTGATGACATCACCGGGGCCTGTTTTAGCATGTGCCCGGGCCAGTATTTTACCGCATAAGCCGGCATACGCTGCCATCACGTCTTTATCGAAATGTTCTACATCGGGGGCAATTTTGCGGTCTCTCAGCTGCCGGAGGTAGAAATGCCTCCCTTCCTCGCCGGTGCTCCATCCCAGGAACATATCGCTGGCTGCCTGTACGAGCCGTTGTCCCTGCACAATGCGCTCTCCATTGTGCTTATGTTTACTTTTGCTGGTATAGGCTTCCAATACGCTTGTTCTGGCCTCTTTTATCTGCATGAACAGTGGTTCATCTTTCGCATTCATCATCAGGGCTACGAGGCAACGGGTACCTACGCTGCCTACTCCCACCACTTTCAGTGCAATATCTATAATGCGGTACTGGCTGAAAAGAAAACGCCGGTCGGCCTGCAGGGTATTCATATAAAAGTTCAGAAAATCCTGCACCATCTTTTTTTGTTTCACCAGGTCGATGGGATGATAAATGAGTGGATGCTGATCCAGGATTTCAAAGCTCCCCAATACACTTTGGGTGATTTTATAAAATGCTTTTTCCGGCGTACTTTTTTGTGCCTTATCCATGGCGTCTTTCAGCACGGTTTTTACTTTTTCGCTGCGTGCTTTATTGAGGAGGTCCTGCATTTCAAATTTCATGTACCACAGGTCCAGTGTGTTCATCTGAACATATTCCGCCATTGCCAATCTATAGGCGCTGGCCATATCTATGGCCATTTGCCGGGCATCTGTTTCCCGCATATTATTATGCCGGGCGGCCAGCACAAAGCTGGTGGCCAGTCTTTTGATATCCCATTCCCAGGGGGCGGGCAATGTTTCATCAAAATCATTGGCATCGAAGATGAGGTTGCGTTCCGGGGTAGCAAAGCCGCCAAAGTTCATGAGGTGGCAATCGCCCATGGCCTGCACCTGCAAAGAGGTATGTGGAAGAAAGGAAAGATCATGCGCCATAATATCCGCCGTGCCCCTGTAGAAAGCAAATGGAGATGTACTCATTCTGCCGCAACGGATGGGAATCAGGTCGGTGACCCGGTCATAATTGGAGGCTTCAATTGCCTGCAGGATCGTGGGGCGTTTGGGAGACAGGGAAAAGTCGCCCTGGGAAGTGCGGGGTACTTTATCCCTGATCTTTTTACCGGGATTATCTGAGATAGGAGCCATAAGAATATAATTACTATTCAAACGTATGAAGTACACTACTTGTTTTTATTATCATCAGAAAGTTACGCCTTTTGCCGCTTTTCATTGAGACCGATTGCAAAGGCAAAGATTTGGTAGATCGGCTTTTTTATTTTAGGTTTGGTTAAGAGATGCAAAAAAATTCGCTATATCAGCCAACACCGTATTGAAATGCCATCATAACTTGTTATTCATTTTTGACATCATTATCAACCATAGGCACGTAATGAAATAAGCTTTCTTTTTGGACGCGATTGAAATTGAGTTCACTTGTCGTTTTACCTGATATTCCATTTACAGTGAAACAAGTACATCATCAACCGGTTGATCTGCAGGAAGTCGCTGCGGGTAATGAAAAAGCATTCAAAGCTTTGTTTGATCAGTATCGTGGAAGATTGTTCTACTACATTTCCCGCTTTATCAAATCAGAACAGGTGGCGGAGGAGCTGGTACTGGACGTATTTATGAAGATATGGACCGGTAGAGACCTCATTTCCCAGATCAATAATTTCGATGCTTTTCTTTTCCGTATCGCTCATAATAAAAGTATCGATTTCCTGCGTACAGCGGCCAGAGATCCGCGTTTGCAGGAACTCCTGTATGAGATGACCGACGTTGCCGGCACAGAGGGCGCAGATACGATGCTGATGGTACATGAGTATGAAGAGAAAGTACGCACCGCTATTTCCCTGTTACCACCACAATGCAAAAAAGTATACACGTTAAGCCGTGAAGAGGAGCTGTCACACGATCAGATAGCCCGGCAACTGCAAATTTCCAGGGCCACCGTTAATAATCACATCGTACTCGCCCAGCGTTTCATCCGTAACTACCTTGTTAAAGAGATAGATATCGCTATTGTTATCCTGATAATAGGAAAATTTTAACTTTTTTTTCCCTTCATTAGTTATCGTTCCTTTTTTACTCGTCTTACTAACAGGAGAATGCTTTTACCACAATTATTGCATTATGGAGAACGGTCCTGTTCATACGTGGAAGTACCTGTTGGAGCAATATCTCGACAACAGGATTTCTAAAGACGAGCTATCGGAACTGCTGCGCAAAGCAGGAGAGGAGGAAGATATGGAAATGCTCACCATTGTATTAAAGGAACAATGGGAAGCGTCCAGAGATGCAGCGGATAATAGTAAAAAGGATTGGGATGCAAAATTTGCCGCCATGATGGCGGAAGCTCCTCAGATCAGGGAGCAGCGTCCGGTAAGATGGTTGATAAAAGTCGCCGTGGCAGCCAGTATCGCTGCATTGATCGCCATAGGCGGTTATTTCTTCTCTTTTAAAAAAACCGCAACACCACCATCAGTAACGTCAACGAATACACGTAAAGATATTGCACCTGGTACAACAGGAGGTATATTGGTATTGGCCAATGGTCAGCAAATTCCATTGGATAGTGCCGGCAGCGGATTGCTGGCAGTACAGGGCGGCACCAAAGTGACCAACCGTCTCGGAAAAATCGTTTATAACGCCAGCGGCGGGAATAGT
>NZ_DATCVJ010000113.1:0-3671 GCF_036566945.1 Chitinophaga sp.
AAAATTAATATAAAAGGTGGCTGGATAGTAGGATGTATGGTATTACTATCGTCCTGTGCGAAAGATATTCTCGATAAAAAACCGAAAGATAGTATCTCTGAACTCACCGTATGGAATGATATCGGGCTGGCAGGGAACTATGTCAATTATTTCTATTCTACGCTGCAAAGCGGCTATGCCCGAAACTATTACCTGCCCGCAGCCACGGATGATGGTATCAATGGACTCAATAATGATCCCTATGTAATGGGAAAGCTGACCACAGATGGTAGCTGGACTGCTAATAGCTCGCCCTTTACAGAATACTACACCGCACTCTATCAGCAGGTACGGAAAGCGAATGATTTCCTGGCACATATAGACGCGGTACCCGGTGATGCTATACTAAAGAGTCAATTAAAAGCAGAAGTCCGCTTTTTCAGGGCTTATTATTATGCAGAGCTGATCAACTATTTCAGCGATGATCCCATCTCTGCTTCCGGCGCTGTACAGCCTTCCGGGGTAGTGGCTGGTGCAGAAAATGCAGCGGGCGTAGTCATCGTGGAAAAAGCACAGATTTATGGAACAGATAGTTTGGCGATTCCCCGCAGTACAAAAGGCCAGAGCGTAGATTATGTTGTAAGTGAACTGGATGCAGTAGCAGCAGTGCTGTCACAACTACCGGCATCTTATGTAAAAGACGCCGGCAGACTCACCGCTGGTGCCCCACTGGCACTCAAAGCTCGCATGCTGTTGTATATGGGCCGTTTTAAAGCTGCTGCTGCCGCTGCTAAGGTGGTGATGGATGGCCGTCAATACAGCCTGTATCCGGATTATAAAGCGTTGTTCACGGTGAAAAATAATGCGGAATGCATTCTTTCTGTACAGCATAACAATGTGGCCAAAGAAAGAGGGCATACCTACGATCGCGATATGGCGCCGGGTTCTATGAGTGGTCTCAGTCAAAGTAACCCTACGCAAAACCTGGTAGACGAGTATGAAATGACCGATGGCAAACTTCCGTCCGCCTCTCCATTATACGATCCGAATAATCCTTATGCCAACCGCGATAAACGATTTAACTATACCGTTGCTTATGACGGCGCCACCTACCGTGGTAGCGTGTTACAACTGTTTGAAGGAGGGTTTGACATCGTTAATGCCGGCTTCTTTAAACCACAAACCAGGTACCTGGTGAGAAAAGCCACTAATGAAACTTTTAATTTTCTGGGAGATGCGACTTACGGCAGTGATCAAAACTGGCAACTGTTGAGATATGCAGAAATATTACTGAACTATGCGGAAGCACAGAATGAAGAGGCTGGACCGGATAATACGGTATACGAAGCAGTAAATGCTATCCGTCGCCGTGCAGGACAACCCGATCTGGTGGCTGGTTTAAATCAGGCAGGCATGCGCCAATGCATCCGTCATGAACGCCGCATTGAATTTGCATTCGAAGACCAACGCTTCTGGGATCTACGTCGCTGGCATATTGCCGACCAGCTGCCTTATAAAACCATCTATGGCACTACTATCACCAAAGCCGCCGATGGCACTAAAACCTATGGCCCTTCCCGTTTGCTGGAAACCAGGACCTTTGAATTGAAAAATTATTGTTTCCCGATTCCGGCCTCCGAGTTACTGGCGAATAAAAAAATGGTACAGAATACATACTGGAAATAATGAAGTCACAGCCGATCATCAACGCATTCCTACTAGCCATACCACTGGCTTTCGCGACCGCCGGATACGCACAGCGTGCGCCGGAAAATAATATACTGCCCCTGCCGTTCGTGAATACATGGACAGATAACGGCCACTTTATATTGCAGCGCAACGGGGAGAAAAATACGGTTAAAAACTTTCTGGTGGATGCTGCCACCGGGAAAGAAATACCTGCGGACAACAAATCCGCATCCCGGAAAGCACCCGCCAAACGGGTGGCCATTAAGCAGGATGATATTTTCATAGTGGAAGGCAGAACTTCGCAGCAGTTAACACATACCGCTGCCACAGAAGCCAATCCCGTTTTTTCTCCCGACAGTAATTACATTGCCTTTACGCGCAATAATGATCTGTATACCCTGGAACTGGCCACCGGAAAAGAAAACCGTTTAACACAGGACGGCAGCGATGTGATCCTGAATGGCTACTCCTCCTGGGTGTACAATGAAGAAATACTGGGCCGAGGCACCGATTATCGCTCATTCTGGTGGAGCCCCGATAGTAAATCGCTTGCTTTCTTCAGAACAGATGATAGCAAAGTTCCTTTGTTTACCATCACCGATGCCGGCGGTGATCATGGTTACATGGAAACGCAGCGCTACCCGCAACCCGGAGATACCAATCCCGGTATCAGGATCGGCATGGTAGCAGCTACCGGCGGCGCCACTGTCTGGGCCGATTTTGATGAACACAACGACCAGTATTTTGGTACGCCTTACTGGAATCCTGATAGTAAATCCTTATTGGTACAATGGATGAACCGCGGACAGGATCACTATCAGCTGTACAATATCGCATCTGCCAGCGGCGCAAAGCAACTGGCCTATGATGAAAAGCAAGCTACCTGGATCAACCTGGATGAAGACGAACGCATTTTGTTTATCAATAAAGGCAAAGAATTCCTGCTGATCAGCGATAAATCCGGCTACCGCCAAATATACCTGCATAAGGCAGACGGCACTTTTGAAAACAGGGTATCGCAGGGCGATTTCGTAGTATCACATATTAAGTATGTAGATGAGAAAAACCGCGTAGTGTATTTCACCGGCAATAAAGACGGCTTAGTCCGGGAGGATTTATACCGGGCTGACCTGAACGGTAAGCATATGAAACGCCTCACCTTTGGACCGTATTCACATGAGATAACGCTGTCACCTGATGCGGCTTACTTTACTACCAAATACGGTAACGCCACTAGGCCAGATCAACTGGCACTCCTGAATAACCAGGGTAAACTGATCAAAGTATTGGGCGACAGTAAAGGGCCCGACTTTGATACCACACTGGCGAAGAATTACCGTATCGTATATGTAAAAAGTGAAGACGGAAAATTTGATATCCCCATGCGTATCAAGTTTCCTAAAGATATGCAGGCAGGGAAAAAATATCCGGTCATCATCGCTATTTATGGTGGCCCCGCCTCCAGTACAGTAAAGGATAACTGGGTAACTACGTATAAGCGGGACAGTGAGGATCCCGTGATCCATGTAACTATGGATCATCGGGGCAGTACAGAATTTGGTAAAGCAGGCCAAAACTATATGTACCGCGATCTGCCAACATGGGCTGTCAAAGACTGGATTCAGGGCGTGAAATGGCTGATAGCCAATGCCCAGGCCGATCCGGAAAAAGTAATGCTTTCCGGGTACAGCTTTGGCGGCTACATGACCTGCTATGCACTGATGTATGCACCGGAATATTTCAAATATGGCATTGCCGGCGGCAGCGTAACCGACTGGCGCATGTATGATAGTCATTATACAGAACGCTATATGGATACCCCTGCAGAAAATCCGGAAGGTTACAAAAGTAGTTCCGTACTAACGTACACGGATAAACTGCAAGGCAAATTGTTACTGGTTCATGGCGTGAAGGACGACAACGTACATGTGATCAACACCCTGGAACTGGCCGATCGCCTGCAACGCGCTAAAAATATGCATTTTGAGATGATGCTGTATCCG
>NZ_DATCVJ010000114.1:0-2265 GCF_036566945.1 Chitinophaga sp.
ATATCTCTGGTATATCATTGATAAATGTCATGCCTTCTGCTTACTCGTCCTGCCTCATGCGGGGGATGCAATATAACCTTTTACATCGACATTATCACAGCTATTTTAATAAATATTTTAAGCGGCTGAAAGCTGCCAGCAGTATGCTTCTACGCATTGATCTGGTGGCTGGTGGAGCGATCCTGCTATGTGAAATCAGCGTACAGGATGATAGCTGCCAATTGCCGCAGATTCGCTACAGGAGGGGTATAAAAAGAAAAAGCCGCGATATACGCGGCTCTTCTTTTGTAGAGGTTTCGAGCGGATTCGAACCGCTGTACGAGGTTTTGCAGACCTCTGCCTAGCCACTCGGCCACGAAACCATCTATTTCAAAACGTCCGCCTTAACTCCCCCACTGGCGTACATCTCATTCGTTTTGTGGGATTGCAAAAGTAGTAAATTTCTGATTACCACCAAATATTATTTAAAAAATATCTGAAAAAATATTTTGATAATAAGGCAGAACAAAGGAATATTGAGGCTGGAAAACCCGAAATGTTGATTCGTGAATAATAAAAATTAGTACAATGGATAATCGTATTGCTGAATCGGAACTCATCATCAACAGCCGCGGCGCGGTATATCACCTGGATGTAAGACCGGATGAACTGGCTCATACCATCATCACCGTAGGAGACCCGGACCGTGTTAGTGCGGTAAGTCAACACTTTGATAAAATAGAAGGAAAATTTCAACACCGCGAGTTCGTTACCCATACCGGTTATATCGGCAACAAACGCCTGTCTGTTGTTTCTACCGGCATCGGTACCGATAATATCGATATTGTGCTCAACGAACTCGATGCACTGGTAAATATCGATTTCAATACCCGTCTCGCTAAATCCGAACTCACTTCCTTACAAATTATACGTCTGGGTACTTCGGGTGCTTTGCAGGAAGCCATTCCGGTAGATAGCTTCGTGGTATCTTCTCATGGCCTGGGCCTCGACAACCTGATGCCTTATTACGCCTTTGAAAATACTACCGCCGAAAAACAACTGCTGGAAGCCTTTCGCGGACAGGTATTCCTGCAACCCGGCGGCGCCAATCCATGTCTCTTTGAAGCTTCCGCAAAACTGCACGAGCATTTCAGAGATGGTTTTCATACAGGCATCACCGTTACCTGCCCCGGTTTTTATGCACCACAGGGCCGGGTACTGCGTGGCACCTTATCCAATCCTAATCTGATCGATAACCTCACAGGCTTCTCCTACGAATCCAACCGCATCACCAACTTCGAAATGGAAACATCCGCCATTTACGGAATGGGACGTGTACTGGGTCATGAATGCCTTTCTATCAGCGCCATCGTGGCCAACCGCATCCGCAAAGAATTCAGTAAAGATGGCGGCGCTGCAGTAGCTGCACTGATCGAAAAAGGACTGGGCATTATCGCTAATTTCTAAGCGGAGGTGGGCGCCTTCGGCGCCTGTCCTTACCAGGATTAAACTGATTAAACTGATTTTGATGATAATAACTTTCCCAAAAGGATTTTATTTCTTCACTTAAAGCGCTTAAAAAAGAAGAGAGTATCCCTTGAAAAGAAGTCATCAAAAAAAATCATCAAAATCATCAAAATCAGTTTAATCCTGTCCAAAGACAATCGCCGAAGGCGATCCCCTCCGCTGCATTGCTTATTTTTTTATCTTTGCTGGCATGAACAATATCCACTTCTATAAATATCAGGGTACCGGAAATGATTTCGTGATCATGGATAACCGGGACGGACAATACGACTGGCTTACAGACGAACAGGTGAACGAATTATGCGATCGCCGCTTTGGCATCGGTGCCGATGGATTAATGTTGCTGAATAAAAGCGAAGACTACGACTTCGCTATGAAATATTACAATGCAGATGGCCGCGAAGGTACCATGTGCGGTAATGGCGGCAGATGCCTCGTTGCCTTTGCCCATAAAATGGGCGTTGGCGATGGTAACCTCTACTTTATTGCCGTAGACGGAGAACACGAAGCCACCATGGATGGCGACAACTGGGTAAACCTGAAAATGTCGGATGTACATGATGTGGAACATGGCCCGCTCTATTATTACCTCAACACCGGCTCCCCGCATTTTGTAAAGTTTGTGGAAGATGTACAGGCCGTAGATGTTTTCAACGAAGGCCGTGGCATTCGCTACAATGAACGCTTTGCGGGCGAAGGCACCAATGTTAACTTCGTACAGCCATTCGAAAACGGCATCTTTGTCCGCACCTACGAAAG
>NZ_DATCVJ010000115.1:0-6435 GCF_036566945.1 Chitinophaga sp.
ACACTTATTATACTGATTTAGATGATTTTTCCGATTTTTATACTAAAATATTAAAAGATAGATGGGGGAGATACAAGCAGATATGCTTTTATCTCTCCCATCTATTAGAATAAAATAAAATCCTGAAAATCATCTAAATCAGTATAATCCTGAAAAAGACAATCGCCGAAGGCGATCCCCTCCGCTCCCTTATCCCGCCAATCCCCCCAGCATACTATATAAAATAATCCCCAATACAATCAGGGTGATCACCACATACAGGTAATCCTTCTCTATCAGAAAGGCTATAACTGAAAAGGCTATACGAATAATAGGCGTTGCAATCAGTAATACCACGCCCAGCTGAATAATATTCATGCCTCTGTTCTCCAGCACGCCCTGCCAGATCCCCGGCAGATCGGCCAATCCATCCCGCACACCGATAAAGTCGCGATAGGAGGGCTGTTCATGACCATGGCGGCTCAGATAAATCACACCGCCAATAAATACGATGATACTGGAAACGACCACGCCTACGCGTAATTGTTTTCCTATCAGCTGCTGAATGTCTTTGTCCCGGAAATAATTTGAAAATAGTTGCTTCATCGTTTATAATTTTCCGGTCACCCCATTATAAATCATCTGCAGCGCCAGGAAACCGATAA
Source organism: Chitinophaga sp. (assembly GCF_036566945.1). Classification (GTDB taxonomy): domain Bacteria; phylum Bacteroidota; class Bacteroidia; order Chitinophagales; family Chitinophagaceae; genus Chitinophaga. The sequence continues at coordinate 645 of NZ_DATCVJ010000115.1, forward strand.
CAACGCTAAAGACTATACGTAACCATTTCACATTAGCTCGGGTCAGTAGTTTGGAGCCGGCAAAAGCCCCGGCCAACACGCCCAATACCACCGGCATACATAATCCGGGAGAAATATAGCCTCGCTGCAGGTACACCACTGCACTGGCTGCCGCCGTTACCCCAATCATAAAATTGCTGGTGGTAGTGGATACTTTAAAAGGAATACGCATGATGTTATCCATGGCTAATACCTTTAATGCACCGGAACCGATGCCCAGTAAGCCCGACATCACACCGGCGAAAGTCATCATGAAATAACCGCCGGGCACATGGTGTACTTCATAGTTAACCGTTCCTTCTGCAGTAGGATAACTACTGTTGAGCCGCAGCTGCGTCGCCAGTTTGCTCTTTTGCGCTCCTGTGGGCATTTCCATTTTCTTGCGGAAAGACATCAGGGATGAGAAAATGAGTACCAGCCCAAAAATAACCGCCACCACATTGGTAGGCATGTACACGGCAATCAACGCTCCCACCACAGCGCCTGTGGTAGTGGCTATTTCCAGGAACATGCCCAGCCGGATGTTGGTAATGCCTTCTTTTACGTAGGCAGAAGCCGATCCGGAAGAAGTGGCAATAGACGCCACCAACGCAGTACCAATAGCATAGCGGATGTCGACATGAAATACAAGGGCGAGTAAGGGAATGATCACTACGCCGCCCCCTAAACCGGTCAGCGACCCCAGCAGCCCGGCCATAAAGGCGCCGCCTAGGAGGATCAGGGTGAATGATAAAATCGTCATAAGATGGTTTGGTTGGTTTAAATCAGTCATTAGGGAATTACAGTACTCGCTGAATAGCTGATGATTACAAAAGTAAGGAGAATATGATTCTCGCAATCCGGCAATCTATAAGTAACTTGCACCCTGACAATTAATTGAATTTTATGATAAAGGTGGGTGAATACAACCAGTTAAGGGTAAAAAAAGAAGCTGATTTTGGTGTGTACCTGGAAGGAATAGATCAGGAAATCCTGCTCCCTACACGGTTTGTGCCAGCAGGAACACGCGTGGGCGACGAGCTCGAAGTATTTCTGTATCATGATTCTGAAAACCGCCTTATCGCCACCACCCAGCGTCCGTTTGGTATTGTAGGCGACATAGTGCTGCTGAAAACCGTGAGCGTTACCAAACAAGGCGCCTTTCTCGACTGGGGACTCATGAAAGATCTCTTTGTGGCCACGTCTCAACAACTCACCCGTATGGCGCCAGGACAGGAATACCTGGTAAAAATATACATCGATGAGCAAACCGGCCGACTGGCGGCCACCGAAAAACTGGATAGGTTCCTCAGCAATGAAAACCTGACCGTAAAAGAAAAAGATGCCGTTGACCTGGTCATCTATCGCCGCACCGATATCGGTTTTGTGGCGATTATCAACAGCCTCCACACCGGCATCCTGCACCACAACGAAATTTTCCGCTCCCTGGAAATTGGTGATAAAATGAAAGGCTTTGTACGCCAGATCAAAGAAGATAAAATAGATCTGATCATCGGCAAACCTGGATTTGAAAGGGTAGAAGATGAAGCGGAGAAAGTATTACGACTCCTGCAGGAAAATGATGGCTATCTGCCTTATCATGATAAATCTACGCCGGAAGAAATCCAGGAATTCTTTGGGATGAGTAAGAAAACATTTAAAATGACCATCGGCAATCTGTACAAACAACGTAAAATCATTTTTACGCAAACGGGCATCAAAGCAGAAACTGGCGATTAGCGAAATGCAGCGGAAGGATCGCCTTCGGCGATTGTCTTTGTCCAGGATTAGGTTGATTTTGATGATTTTTGTTTGTTGTGATTTTGAAAGATTATAAAAAGATGAAGGGGAGATATAGGCCGATCCGCCCATATCTCCCCTTCATCTTTTTTATCAAAAAATAATAATCCTGAAAATCATCAAAATCAACCTAATCCTGGACAAAGACAATCGCCGAAGGCGATCCCCTCCCCACTATTCGCTAACTTCCACCGGGAAGCTGATCAGGAAGCTGGTACCTTCTCCCAGCTTACTATCTACCGCTATACTGCCATGATGCTGGAGTATAATATTCTGGGTAGCGGTAAGACCTAACCCGGTACCTTTTGTTTTATTGGTAAAAAACGGTTCAAATAATTTAGCCAGATTCTGCTCGGAGATACCACTACCGTTGTCGGATATACGAACAAATACCCGTTCGGCATCCTGCCAGGAGTGAAGCCCCAACCGGCCTTCGCCGGCTTTCATCGCTTCAATGCCATTGATAATAATATTCAGAAATGCAATGAGGATTTTGTCTTCATCTGCCAAAATTTTACAATCCGGCTGACAAAGTTCTTTTACCACCGCAATATTATTCAGTTGCAGGCGATCAGCTGCCAGGTGCAACGCCTTTTCCAGCAAGATATTCAGACCCATGGGCAGCATGTTCAGCTCAGACATGCGGGTAGATTGCAACAGTTCTGTTACCAGGTGATTAATACGATGGCAGTTGCGCTCCATGATATCGAGGTACAGCTGTGCATCTTCCGTTTCGGCCACCGGCTCCGTTTTAATCTGGGAAACGGCCAGCAAAATATTAGTGAGGGGATTGCGTACTTCGTGGGCAATTAAACGGGCTATACGACCCGTTATCGCAAATTTTTCCTGCTGTTGTTTTTCCCTTTCTTTACGTTTGCGCGCAGTAATATCCTGGATGATACATAAATACAACTGTTTTTTTTCATCGAGCAGGGAAGCATTCATCATAACATCCAGCTGCTGTCCTGATTTACGGCGGAAAACATATTCTTTCTGTACCACACCTTCTTCAGAGCAAAGCTGTTCGAGAAATTCTTTAATGACCAGTTCTTCCGCAAACAATCCCTGCAGATGACTACTGTACAGTTCCTCTTCACCATAATTCAACACGTTCAATGCCGCGGGGTTAGCCGCTACTATCTTGTGTTCACAGTCGGCCAGCAGAATAAGATCGTTGGATTTTTCGAAAATGCTGAAGTAACGTTTTTCACTTTTTTCGATAGCGAGGAGATGATTAAACTTATCCAGGGTATAACGAATGGCTCTTTCCAGCAAGGCGGCATTGATTTCACTTTTTACAAGATAATCTGCTGCACCGGCCTGCATGGCCTCTTTATCAATATGGTAATCTCCTTTGCCGGTAAACAGGATCACCGGGGCTTTATATCCCAGATTGCGGAAATGATGCAACACATCAATCCCTGTATGCGCCCCGAGGCGGTAGTCTACCAGGTAAAGATCGTGTGCCCGTGCCTCTATTGCCAATAGCCCCTCTTTATAGGAAGACACCCACTGCAGCACATATTGATCCGGTGAAATATCCTGTAATAAAGAATTTACGAGGAAAAAATCATCTTCATCATCATCAATCATCAGGATGTGCTTCTTACCAATTGTTGCCATAAATACCGAAAGTTCAACGATATTACCCAATAATCATGCAGTAAAAAAATCAGGTATCTATATGTGCATCGGTATCTTTCAATACCACATTTCTGCGGGGCAGGAACCACGCGGGTATCAGGGTTACCAGTAATATGATCAGGGAAATATTAAATCCTTCACGTAGTGCCAGGTGATGAGCCGGCATATTAGACAATCCGGCCAATACATGTTTATTGTAAGCAGCCTGCGTAACGATGGCCAATACGGCAATCCCAATAGCACCGCCTACCTGCTGCATCAGCGTACTGATAGAGGAGGCCATGGTCACCTCGCTGGGCCTTACGGCACTCAGGGTAGCAGCGTTCAACGGCGCCAGCAATAAGCCCATACCCAGTCCCCGCACCACCATGGCAACAATCACACTGTTGGTACTGCTCCCCCTGTCCAGCACGGAAAACAGGTACATGGATATTGCCAGCAAGGAGATGCCAAGTATAGAAATTTCCCTGGAACCATGCTTATCTGACCACCGGCCCGCAAAGGGCATCATGGCGGCCATAAAAACGGAATTAGGCAGGATGAGCAATCCGGAAATCCCTTCTGAAAAACCCATTTGCTCCTGCAGCAGGAAAGGCATGAGGAAAAGGCCGCCAAACAAAGCGGCAGACCGGGAAATAGTCACGAGGATACAACTCACAAAAGAATAATTGGCAAACAAGGTCAGGTCCATGATAGGGTCCTTTTTTTGTTTGTCTATCCATATAAAAAAAGCAAATGCCAGCAGCGATACTGCCAGCGTAACCAGTATTTCGGGAGAAGTGATCCCCAGTACTTCTGCTCTGGCAATACCATACTGTAAACACACCAGGAAGATCGTGAGCGCCACAAAACCGGTAAGATCAAATGGCAGCTTGAGTTTGGGCTGCTTACGCAGTACGCCCAGATATTGGAAAGCCAGTGCCACGGTAAGTATACCTATAGGGAGATTGATATAAAAGATAGAAGGCCAGCCAAATTTTTCTGTGAGAATTCCCCCTAAAGTTGGTCCCAGCGCAGGCCCTACGAGATTTCCCAATCCCCACCAGCCCAATACCGTACCGCGTACCCGGGCTGGAAATACATAGGAAATAATGGCCATTGATGTAGGCGCCATTGCGCCACCACCTAAAGCCTGAACAACCCGTGCAATCAGGAGAGAATCCAGGTTGGTAGATAAAGCACACATCAGCGAGCCAAGTGTAAAAAGGGAAATGGCCCCGATATAAAGATTAAAAAAACCAATTCTGTTTTTCAGCCAGTTGGTCAATGGCATCAATACAGAAAAACTAAGCATGTACACCGTAATTACCCATTCAATTTCCGAAAGCGTACAGTTAAACTGCTTGCTCATAACGGGAAGGGATATATTAACAATGCTGGAATCTATTCCGGCCATTGTAGTGCCCATAATAACTACTATCAGGATACCTGTCCGGTTGATATCTCTCATACCCGGTCTTTCATCATAAAGATCAGTTGCGCTTTAGCGACAAAAGGATTCAACGGGTTACAATTAATCATGAACAGGTAAGTAGCCAGTTCTGATAATTGCCAGTCGGTGGTTAGCTCGCCATCTTTAAAACAATATACTTTCTTGAAATTAAAGTCCACCGGGATGTTCAAGGCTGCACAAGCGTGCATGGCCCTGTCCAGTGGTTCCTGTTCCATACCGGACTGACCGTAGCCCAGTTCCTGCATGATTTCGCTGGCGGTGTATAACAGTGATGGGTTATTCAGCTGTGAAATCCGCTCTGTCGAAATCACTTCTTCCAGGTAATCAAAAAGTTTAAGCATGCCCATTCTCATTTAATTGTGAAAGTTGCTGAAACAGTTCTTTTTCCTTTTCGGAAAGATTTTTTGGTATATGCACCATTGCCTTGATGTATAAATCTCCTGCCGTTCCACCATTATCGTAGGCTGGCATTCCTTTCCCTTTTAACCGGAACACTTTGCCGCTGTCGGTACCTGCGGGTATATTCATGTTCAGGTCGGCGCCGGGTGTATATACGATCGTTTTGCCTCCCAATACAGCGGTATACAAAGGCAAGGCCAAATCTGTATAAATATCCTGTCCTTTCAGTTCAAATTTAGGATGTGGCGCCAGCTGAATGGTGATGAGCAGGTCGCCGTTTTCGCCACCTTTGCGGCCAGGGTTGCCTTTCCCTTTCAATCGTATTACCTGACCTTCGTGCAAACCAGGCTTTAGTTTAATGTTCAGCCGGCTGCCATTTACCTCCACCTGCCGGGTAGCACCGGAATAGGCATCTTCCAGCGATACTTCCATGGTAGCCTGTACATCGCGGCCACGGCCGGGTCCCTGTTGTTGCTG
>NZ_DATCVJ010000116.1:0-5174 GCF_036566945.1 Chitinophaga sp.
GTCCTGCTGTAGGCCCTTATGCAGCAATTCGTCGGCATAGTTTGTCCAGATATTATTTTTGATTTCGTCGAGTTCAAACGCGTTGAATATTTTAGAATCATCTGCCGGGCTGGCCCATCTGCCGGTAGTCCGGTTTGCTTCCCGTTTCAATGCCGTATATTCTTCTCCGTTACTCATGCGGGGATATCCGTTTACTTCAGATATACCGGCGTAAGCACTGATATTTACCCGGGGTCGGCCGCTGTTACCTCTTTTGGTGGTGACCATGATAACGCCGTTGGCGCCTCTGGAACCATATATCGCTGTAGTAGACGCATCTTTCAGCACTTCCATTGATTGAATATCGTTGGGACTGATATCCTGGATATTTTCATACTGTACGCCATCCACTATGTACAAGGGACCGTTGCTGGCGGTAATGGAGCGGTTACCTCTTACGGTGACGTTCACTTTAGCGCCGGCGGCGCCACTGCTGCGGGTAATATCCACACCGGGCAATTTACCTTGTACCGCTTCCATCACGTTGGTAGAAGGTACTTTTTTCAGTTCCTCCCCTTTTACGGAGACTACCGCTCCGGTGAGATCCCGCTTTTTTACCATGCCGTATCCTACTACTACAATTTCATCCAGTTTCTTATTGTTCGATTCCATTTTTACTGTCATATTGACATTATCGGCTACCATGGTGAGCGGAGTATATCCTATGTAACTGAATAACAGCTCCGTTTTTTTCCCATCTGGCAGTTGCAGGGTAAAATTCCCATGTGCATCTGTTTGGGTACCGCTGGTTGTTCCTTTCACCTGTACACTTACAAGTGGTAGCGCATCGCCGGAAGCCGCATCTGTCACCTTCCCTTTTACGGTGCGGGTCTGTGCAATGCCCCAGCTGCTAAAACCCAGTAGCAGCAAGCAAATAAGGTAAATTCTTTTCATAACGTTTGGCGTGAATTTAAATGGCAAATAAAGGTTGTGCTAATAGCTGATTGATTAACGTGGTGATTTGTTGGTTGAAACAGGATCTCTTTTCTCCGTGTTGTATGATACAAGTCTACAGAACTATTTATTAACGATGAAGTTTATTTACGCAATCGTTCCCGGAAAAATCAGTACTTTCACCACATACCTGAATACCGGAAAACATAGTCCGGAAGCCATATGAAGTATAAAGCAGCTACTATAAAAGATATTGCGCAGGCGCTTCACCTGTCTACTTCCACCGTATCGCGTGCGTTGCGTGACAGTCATGAAATCAGTGCAGCCACCAAGCAGCTGGTATTGGAACATGCCGCGCAACTGAACTACCATCCGAACCCAATTGCATTAAGTTTAAAGGAGAAGAAAAGCAGGTCTATCGGCGTTATTGTATCGGAGATTGCCAACAGTTTTTTTTCACAAACGATCAACGGAATTGAATCCGTAGCTAACGAACATGGCTATACGGTAATTATTTCCCAGAGTCATGAATCTTTTGAGAAAGAAGTAAGAACGTTGCAATACCTGGCTTCCCGTTCCATAGATGGGTTACTGATTTCGGTATCCAGTGCTACTAAAGATCTTACACACCTGAAAGCGCTGCATCAGTACGGTTTTCCTATAGTATTTTTTGACAGGATCGTGGAAGATATTGCCACGCATAAAGTGATGGTAGATAATTTTCAGGGGGCGTACAATGCTACTATGCACCTGCTTTCACAGGGTTACAAACGCATTGCCTGTATTACCAATTCGGCGCATCTTTCCATTACAAAGGAACGGGTAGCGGGGTATCTGGCGGCGCTGGAAAAGCATGGCATTAAGCCCCCGCCGTCGCTCATCAAATATTGTTTTCATGGCGGTATGTTGCTGGAAGAAGTAACCGATGCAGTAGCAGCGCTGCTCAAAGAAAAACGCCGGCCTGATGCTATTTTCACTACATCTGATAAGCTCACAACGGGTTGTATGCGTGCATTGAAAAAAGCGCAGATAGCCATTCCCGGAGAAATGGCATTGACCGGATTTTCCAATTCCGAATTGATTGAATTATTGCATGCGCCGCTGACAGTTGTGCGGCAACCTGCCTTTGAAATGGGACAGGTGGCCACTGAACTATTACTGCAACTCATAGAAAGTAAAAGACCCGTAAAAGATTTCGAAACCAGGGTATTACAAACAGAGCTGATGATTCCGCCGGTGGCACCGAAAAAAAAGAAATGACACCTATTTATCTATCCTGCACCAATCTATGTCTGCCCAGCCGGCATCATTTGTTTTCACTTTTCTGCTACAACACAGGCCCAGCTTCGCGCCTATCCATCTGCCGGTAGTAGCGGTAAACGGCGCTCCGGCATCCTGATACGCTTGTCCATCGGTGCTGTAACTAAACTGGCAGATGGCTCCTTCCGTTACCTTCACCCTGAAAAATATATCCGTTGCCGTTATCTTCTCCAATACCTCAACGGTTTCCGGATTTCCTTTATCTGCCTGTTTACAGGTGAAGCGGGATAAATAAATGCCATCTGCTTTTTTCACGAGAGAGAGGCCGGCGTAATCGCTACCCATTACGAGCATGTTCATACGATCGCCTTCCTGTCTGGGTTTAAAGCTACATTTCACAGTAGCGCTAAATACCGGCGCCGTAAATTTCTGCAGCAGCACGTTGGGCACTTCCCATAAATTACGGGCGCTATCGGGTTGCTGTGCAGCAAAGAGGCGTAAGCTGCCATGTGCGGAAGAGGGGAACGCCCAGCCGGCAGCGGGATTGGCCTGCCATTGCCATTGCAGCCCCAATTTACTTTCATTAAACTCATCTGATGCCTGCGGGGTGGCCACAGGATAACTTTGTCCCACATCGGGTTTACGGTAACTGAGTACCGGTTCGCCTTTGCCGTCATTGTCTTTATCTATACCTATGACCGGCCAGTTGTTGACCCATTTCATAGGTTGCAGATGCAGGACCCTGCCGTAGGCTTCCTGGTCCTGGAAGTGCAGGAACCAGTCGCTCCCTTTGGGTGTTTGCACCCAGGCGCCCTGATGCGGACCATTGATCACGGAATGTCCCTGATCCATCACTATTTTACTTTCATAGGGACCGTAAATATTTTTTGAGCGTAGTACCAGTTGCCAGCCGGTGCTAACCCCGCCGGCGGGTGCAAAAATATAGTAATAGCCGTTACGTTTATAAATTTTAGGGCCTTCCAATGTAGGCTGCTCATCATGTCCGTCAAATACCAGCACGCCTTCACCGATGGCTTTGGTAGCAGCGGCATTCAACTCTTTTACCACCAGGATGCTTTTAATACCGGCGCGACTACCCGCATAGGCATGTACCATATATACGTGACCGTTATCATCCCATAAGGGGCATGGATCTATCAGTCCTTTTCCTGCCACTACCAGTTCCGGCGCGGTCCAGGGGCCAGTGATCTGTTTTGCTTTTACCACATAGATGCCGAAATCAGGGTCCGGATAATAAATATAGAACTCATTGTTATGATAGCGGATGGCAGGCGCCCATACGCCGTTGCCATGTTGCGTGGCAGCGAAATGCTCATAGGGCGGCTGACGTAATAAGGCGTGGCCGATAATATGCCAGTTGACCAGGTCTTTGGAATGCAAAATGGGCAAGCCCGGAATGGCGTCAAAGCTGGAAGCTACGAGGTAATAATCATCCCCTACGCGGATGGCATCCGGATCGGAATAGTCGGCATACAACACCGGATTTTTATAGGTCCCATCGCCGTTATCGGCTACCCATACTTTAGACGCTTCTGTTGCCGATTGTGCCATCACTGGTGTAGTCGCCAACAGGCACCACAGACAGGCTGTTATCTTCATAATTTAAATTTCCAGTCTTCGAATATATATTCCCTTGTAAATTGTTTGGCTTCCTTTTTTGTGAGCTGCCGGCTCCACCCTACTCTGCCGGCAGGATTGGCGCCGGGGCCGCTGCTGTTATATTCTGCATACCGGGCCGTTGCCTCATTCGACGCTTTCCGCCAGTTGTCCCAGCCTTCCGGTAAAATGTGTGCGCCCATGTGGCAGTCGATCCACGTGATGCTGGCATAAGGGCGCCAGGGGCGTCCCAGGTATACTTTCGTGACCCCGCTATCGGCGGTGAGTGTACATTCCTTAAACACATATCCCACCGGGCGCGTTTGCAGTGTAGCCGCTGCCGTTATATACGAATTGGTTTTATTGTTAATTATACACTTATAAAATAAGGCAGCCGCATAACCGAAAATGAAATCGGTACTTCCTTCAATGTAGCAGGCTTTGTAGTATTGCCGGCAGTAAAAAGTACCAGCCAGCAATGTATCCTGAAAGCCCAGCATCCTGCAGTGTACAAAAGTAGCTCTATCCCCCCGCACGCTGAGTGCCACGGCCTGTCCTGCTTTTACGCCAGCGGTGTTTTCGAAGGTGAGATGCTCCGCGCGGAAGTCACTGCCGTAAATCATACAGGAAGGCGAGGAATAGGTAGTGATGCTGTCGCCGGCAGCATTGCGCATGCCTGCATGATCGTCGTAGGTGAGGATGGTATTATTTTCATCTTCTCCTATTAACGTTACAAAATCCTTGGTGGAGTCCAGTTTTATTTTTTCCTTGTAGATCCCTTTTTTTATGAAGATGCGTACCGGCGTTTTGTTGTGAAGAGGTATCGCGTCTAATGCTGCCTGTACAGTGGTATAATCGCCACTCCCGTCTTTCGCCACTGTTGTTTTAATCGTTTGCGCAGAAAGGAACCCGCAAACGAACAGGCCAATAGCTGTTAAGATAGTTTGTTTCATAGCGTGGTATTGAATTGCGCTTGTCAAAATAATGAATGAGGCGCAGAAGTGCGGGGATATTTACGCAATCGTTCCCGGAGCTGGGCGGATGGTTCCTGAGTCGCGGTTCCAACTTCCGAAAACTTTACCCGTTGTAAAACCAAAAAGCGAGGCCGTCTCCAATGAAACGGCCTCGCTTTTTATAAGTTTAAATACAGTCGTTATTTCAACAACCACATCACCTGGCTAAAATCATCATTTCCACCGAACTGTGACTGAATAGCGGCGTTCACGTTTTCTGAATTGTAATCCAGCTCTTTCTGCGGATACATCCATCTCAATGGGAAACTGGTAGAAGGTATATTCAGATTGGTATGGCTGTTCAGTGTAAACACCGGATAGCCGGTACGTCTGTTCTCATACCATGCATTG
>NZ_DATCVJ010000117.1:0-3160 GCF_036566945.1 Chitinophaga sp.
TAGTTCGTAACGTGTAATTCTTTAAATTAGTGGCTTAATCATTCTGACAAATCACTACACCATGCAAAAAATTGCGGTAATCGGCGCTGGTACCATGGGAAATGGTATTGCGCATGTTTTTGCTCAACACGGCCATGCCGTTACTTTAATAGACGTTTCTGCTCCGGCACTAGATAAGGCGCTGCAAACCATTACCCGGAATCTCGACAGACAAGTTACCAAAGGCGCTATCACAGAAGATATTAAAAATCAGACGATTGGAAATATCTCCCTGCAAACAGATCTGGCCACCGGCGTAAAAGATGTTTCACTGGTAGTCGAAGCGGCTACCGAAAATATTTCGCTGAAGCTGAAAATATTCCAGGACCTTGATCTACATGCCCCTGCCGATGCGATCCTGGCCACCAATACTTCCTCTATCTCCATCACAAAAATTGCAGCTGCCACCAAACGCCCTGCTAAGGTAATAGGCATGCACTTCATGAATCCCGTACCAGTCATGAAACTGGTGGAGATCATCAACGGCTATGCTACTGATAAAGCCGTGACCAACGCCATTGTGGCGCTCTCCGAAAAACTGGAAAAAGTGCCTTGCGTGGTAAACGATTATCCCGGCTTTGTAGCCAACCGCATTCTGATGCCTATGATCAACGAAGCTATTTGCTCCCTGTTCGAAGGCGTTGCCGGTGTGGCAGAAATTGATACGGTGATGAAGCTGGGTATGGCACATCCAATGGGGCCCTTACAACTAGCAGATTTCATTGGACTGGATGTTTGCCTTTCTATCATGCAGGTACTGCACAGTGGCTTTGGTAACCCTAAATACGCACCATGCCCTCTGCTTGTAAACATGGTCACTGCAGGCTATTTAGGCGTAAAAAGCGGAGAAGGATTTTATAAATATACCGCCGGTAGCAAAGACCTGATAGTAAGTGAAAGATTTAACTAACCATATGAGGGCGGGTAGTAATTTACCATTTTACTACCCGCCGTTTTAACAGCTTCTTCTTGCTGTTGCTCAGCAACTAGCCTTTCAGCTCCATGAGATATAATCGTTTACAAAAATCGGTAAAGTCATTTCCTACCAACCACAAATTCTGATACTTCACTTCTTCTTTCATCTCTCTACCGGTTTCTTCCAGGTAATCTTCCGCATCCCACTCGCAATCGTGATCCCAGAAAAACACATTGCCATATCTTTCTTTTCCCAGGTAAATACCCACAAAATTACCCATGCCATCTGTCAGAATGGGTAATAAAAAGTCGGGCTTCCTGTCTTCATAAATACTCAGATTCCTGAACAGATCATAGCTCCCTTTATGTTTACCAAAAAACACGCTTATACTGGAAGAACTAAACGTAAAATTGGGAATACCATCTGCTTCCGGGTGAACATATTCTGCCTGGCTTTTAAATGGCTTAAAACAAACTAATTCGTTATTAAATGTATATACACCATAATTTTTCAAAAAATGGCTGTAGTCCTCCGGGAGTGACGCATTCATATCACTTTCAATCTGGCTGATCTCCTCATCAGAAAGTCTCCCGATGTTATCCGGAAACAAGGGACGTATTCCGCCTAATCTGTCAAATTCGTTTTGATAGTCCATTTTATGCTATTATTTTTTAGTGATGAGTTTCATCGGCTCTCATTTCGTGAGCAGTTCCACTATGTCTTATTTTACTATGCGGCAAACTTGGTACAAATTGCATCATATCTCCCTGGAAATGGTGCGGCGTTATTTCATTCACCTTCATCCATTCCAGCGCTGCTGCCTGGTTCTTAAATTCCAACGGATACTTCTCACTCAGGGCAGATGCTGTCAATGCTTTATCCACACTCTGATCTCCTGTAAGGCCTTTTACCTGGATGGGCTCTCTGGCTTGTATGCCGCTAAAATCAGGCGTGCCCTTTACAAACGGAATTTCGGTACCTTCTGGTAAACCGATAGAAGCCGGATCATTTGGAATAAAATTAGAATGCCCTGCCTCTCCGGCCCAATCACCAATTTTGGGAAGACGCCAGCCTTTGGGCTTGGGAGTACCGGGTTCCCACGGCATTAAACCGAAACTATCTACACAGGTATTCGGATCCTGCACATATCCATACAACCTCATTCCTCCATGCAATCCAATAGGATCCTGACTCAGATACATACCTTCCTCCGGTGAATAATACCGGAATCTGTTGTAGGCTAATCCCGTTTCCTCATCCATGTACTGCCCCTGATAAAGATAATTACAAAAAGTTTTATCTCCACGCAACTGACGTACTTTACCATAGCAATCCACTTCACGTTCCCACACTTTGTTACCCGCCACATCAAATGCCTGAGTGGGTGTGCCCAGATGATCTGACAAAATACTGAAGGCATTTTCTGCGGTGAGTTTTGCGCAGGGCACAGCAGTCCCTTCTTCAAATATCCACGTGATCAGGTTTTCTACCGGCTCTTCTTCCGGATGCAACGCTCCATCTGCCACTGCCCGCAGATGCGGTGGATAATCACCGTTGTACTGCCATTCATGTAAAGGCACTTTGCCATTCCACAACCACCGTGTTACCCGCTCCTTGCGTTTATTCACCTTAGCAATTCGTCTTCCTAATGGATCATAATTGAATACGATTTCACCGCCAGCCGGCGCGATCACCTGCCGTAAGGAGCCATTGGCATTCCAGTCATACATCCAACCAGTGCGGCTTCCCCTGGGGATTATTCCCGCACCTTTAAGCGATGCCTGTTTATCTTCCGCGGTGCTATGTGTGTTTTGTTTAAACTCTTTAAATACCAGGTTTCCTTCCACATCATAATGGAAGTAATAATCCGGACATTCCAGTAACCGCCCTCCTTTATCATATATCCGATCTTTCCTGGCAGGTGTTTCGAAGAGATTGCCCAACTTATCCGGCATCCTGTAAATAGTGGTGGATGGCCCACCTTCCGCCTGTGTATAAGTAGCACTTACCAGGTTATTAAATTCATCATAGGCAAATTGTGCCTGTGTACCGGTCAGTTCATTCACCATACGACGTAACTGATTCGATCGTCCCCATTCATAGCGGCTACGACGTTGCTCTGTTTGATGTACTCCAATAGTTTGTCGTGTTATCCTGCCCTGCCTGTCCCGCTGGGTTTGAATATTTACGCCTCCCGACAACCCT
>NZ_DATCVJ010000118.1:0-1942 GCF_036566945.1 Chitinophaga sp.
AATTTCTATATTCCACAGATTCATTGCAGCTCCTGTTTATGGCTGCTGGAAAATTTACACAAGCTGGAAGATGGTGTACAGCGTGTAACCGTTAACTTTAGTAAGAAGGAAGTGCTGATCATCTTTTCCTATCCACAAACATCGCTAAGGCGCGTAGCGGAAATCCTTACTGCTATTGGATATGAGCCGTATATCAGTTTACAGGATCTGCAACATAAAAAGCCAGTCACCAATCGTAAGCTGGTATATCAACTAGGCATAGCCGGATGCTGCTTCGGCAATATTATGTTGCTGAGTTTCCCTGATTACTTTGCCGGCGCAGGCGGATTGGAAGAAAGTTTTAACCGCTTGTTCCGCTACATGAACCTCGTGCTGGCATTGCCGGTACTTTTTTATAGTGCCCAGGCTTTTTATAAATCCGCCTGGAGTGGGTTAAAACATGGATTTCTGAATATAGACGTGCCTATTGTACTGGCGATTTTTGTTACGTTTACGCGTAGCCTTGTGGAAGTAGTACAGGGCCATGCCGGCTATTTCGACTCTATGACGGGCATCGTTTTCTTTATGCTGATCGGCAGAGTGCTACAGGATAAAACCTACCAGGGGCTTTCCTTTGACAGGGACTACACCGCTTATTTTCCTATAGCCGTTAGTGTTATTAAAGAAGAAAAAGAAATTCCCACCACGCTGCCGGAACTTAAAGCCGGTGATACCATTCGCATTCATAACAATGAACTGGTACCAGCAGATGGCATTATTGTAAGGGGAACAGCGCTGATAGATTACAGCTTCGTCACCGGAGAGTCGGCCCCCGTGAGTAAATCTATCGGAGAAATTATTTATGCCGGTGGGCGGCAACTGGATGGCAACCTGGAAATTCTGACGATTAAAGAAGTAGCACAAAGCTATTTGACCAGCCTATGGAACAGGGATGAACTAAAAAACAAAGCAGCTCAACCGGTGTCTTTTGTGCATTTGCTGAGCCGGTATTTCACCTGGGCAGTATTGCTCATTGCCGCCATCACAGCGATTTATTGGGCTATTCATGCGCCGGAGCGTATATGGCCTGCCGTTACTGCCATCCTGATCATTGCATGCCCTTGTGCATTGTTGTTGGCATCATCGTTTACCAACGGGCATATATTACGTATCCTCAGCCGAAAGCAACTTTACCTGCGCAATGCACCCGCCATTGAAAACATGGCCGGCGCCACGCATATTATCTTCGATAAAACAGGTACGCTCACCGGCAAAACCAGCAACTCTGTTATATATTATGGTACCCGGCTAACACCTGAACAGGAAGTAATGATTGCCGCACTGGCCGCACAATCTACTCATCCACTCAGTAAAGCCATTGTGAAATATTGCGGACTGCCAACGACACTCCCCGTACATGATTTTCAACACTTTACAGGCAAAGGGGTATGTGGCTGGGTGAATGGATTTTTTATCCGGCTGGGCAATGCAGACTTCACCGGCGCACATAAAAAAAATGAGCAGGAAGGGAGTGTGGTATATGTATCTATCAATGAAAAACTGGCTGGATTATTTACCATCCGAAACACCTACCGTAGTGGATTACGGCAACTGATGCAGCAGCTGCAAACACACTATTCTTTGTCCGTACTTTCCGGCGACAACAATCACACGGCCACGCAACTACGCAAACTCATGGGCGGTAATGCCACCTTGCTTTTTGACCAACAACCGGCCGATAAACTCGCTTATGTCATCTCCCTGCAACAACAGGGAAAAAAGGTAATGATGATCGGTGATGGATTAAATGACGCAGGCGCTTTAAAACAAAGCGACATCGGCATTTCATTAACAGAAGACAGCAACAATTTCACCCCGGCCAGTGATGGAATTATGAATGCGGCACAACTCCCGTTGCTATTCAATTTCATACAGTTATGCAAAGCTAATAAGCGCATCATCC
>NZ_DATCVJ010000119.1:0-5829 GCF_036566945.1 Chitinophaga sp.
TCAGGGAGATCATGACCGCCTCGGCCAGGAACTGTAGTCTTACCTGGCTCTTTCCGGCGCCAATAGCTTTGCGAAGACCAATTTCCTTTACGCGGCGCATCGCACGTGCTATCGACAAATTGGTATAGTTAAAACACGCAGACAGTATCACGATAAATGCCAGTCCGCCGAGTATCCAAAGCATCCCCGGAGACATATGAGGGGCCACGTTTCCGGGGCCGCCCTCGGATTGATGGAGACTTTCTCCCACTACGATGTTATATAAGGGAAGTAGTTCGAGTTGGATCTTCGTATGCTCGTCGGCGAGGTTTTCTGTTTTGGCGAGTGCATGGAGCTGCGACTGGATAGCAGCCATGCTGGCATTTTTTGAGGGCAGGATGTACACGGAGTTGGACCACATGTTTGTCCATGCAGCAAAATCTTTATCGCCTTTATTGGTTTGTTCGGCGGTAGACAATGATACCAGTGCTTCGAAATTGATGTGCGAGAAAAAAGGAATGTCCTTCATGATACCGGTTACCTGGTAAACGAGTGTATCGATTTTGATTGCCTGGCCAAGCGCCACCTGGTTGCCAAACAGCTTCTTTGCTGCTGTTTCCGTGAGCACAACTGAATAAGGATCTTTCAGCGCGGTTTCAGGGTTACCTTCTATCATTGGAAATGAAAAGATCCTGAAGAGTGAAGGCTCCGCCCAGAAGCCTTTGACGGGGAGCGTATGGTCGCCCACCTTCGCATCACCCGAAAAATTGTTGCGCATAATAGTTACTTCTTCAATGCCGGTCACCTTCTCGCGGATGAGTCTTCCGGTTTTTATAGAAGTAGATGCATACTTGCCGCTTTCTTCGCTGTTAGCGCTGAATATGTTGGTGATGCGATAAATCCGCTCGCCGTTTTTGTGAAACCTGTCGTACGAACGCAGGTCGAACAGGAAGGCGATCAGCAGTAGCCCCACGGACATACTGATAGCAAGACCCAGGATATTGATGAAGGAGAAGAGCTTGTTGCGCAGGATATTGCGCCGGGATGTTTTGATGTAGCTTCCAATCATGATCCGGTTCATAAAAGGGTTGACAAATATTGAAGGTCGTACGGTATAACTTCTGAAAAATTTGAAGGCATCCATGATGTAGATCAGCTTTGCACGGCGTGGGCCGATGGCTTGTACATTCCGTTCGAAGCATTCGTGGAGGTCACCCATAAGGTCTTCTACAAGTCCGGGCTTACAATACCATGCTATCAATCGCTGCGCCCAGGCGGGCGGATCGTGTTGCCGTTGTTCTTTCATGCTACATTTTTTTCCAGGCAAGCGACGGTATCCTGGCCCACAGCTGATCGCGCATCGATTTGGCGTTGATCAGGGATGCCTGTCCGAGCATGGTGAGTTGATAGAACCTTTTGCGTTTACCGCCACGGGCCTTCGTGGCTTCCCCCAGCTCACTTTTCACCAATCCCTTTTCTTCCAGACGATTGAGCACAGAGTGTACCACGCCAAGTTTCACGGAACGCCCGGTATGATTGGAGAGTTCGTCGCATATGGCTACACTATATGCTTCGTTTATCAACGCTGCAATAGTGAGTAGCACCAGTTCTTCGAATTCTCCGAGGTTTGTACCTTTCATTTTTTCTATTAATTACCTAAATGTATGTAAAAAGATGATGTAATACATACAAAAGGTGAATAATTAATTTGAGGCATTGATTTGATATAGCGCAGGAGAGGTGATGGTCGCTATAAAGTGCTATGGATGGGGATTTCGCACGAAAAATCCCACTGAGTTAAATATTATGTTTTATAATTTGTATTTTCATTTTGACAAAAATCGTAAATTTGTCAAATTATATAATTGCACTCATTCTAAAGTATCTATCAATCCTCAAAAAATATGAGTCTTTCGCAAGAGGAATTACTAAGAAGTCAGATTTTACAAACTGCGCAACAGTTGTATCAACGACATGGCATCCGGAAAGTGACGATGGATGACGTGGCAAAAGCAATTGGTAAAACCAGAAGCGCCTTATATTACTACTATAAAAACCGCGATGAACTTTTCGAAGCGGTGATGTTTTCTTTAATAGAAGACGTGAAAAATGAAACGGAAGCTGTAATGAGCCGGGAGAAAGGACTACAGGCTAAAATCTATGCTTTTTGTTTTGCCAAAGTCAAAGGTTTTAAAAAGACTAAAAGTTTTATTGCCGCCATAGAATCCGGATTAGATAAAGAGGAGCTTTCCAAATATGCGGATATGATGTGGAAAGTGCATCAGGGAATGATGCAGGCAGAAACTGATTTGTTGAAGCAGGTGATTGGTCAGTCGGTGGCGATGAAGGAAATTCGTAAGCCAGATGCAGCCTCGCTGGATACGTTAATATTTGTACTACTCAGCAGCATTCGCGGTATACGCCGTGAGTCAGCCATAGAGGGCTATACCAATCTATGGCAAAGTGGAGTGAGCATGTTAACAAGGTTCGCCATGCGGGAACTGGGATTGTAATTTTTTTGCGGGTGATTTGATGCTTTACTTTTTTTGTCAAATTGTTTGCGAGGTTGTTTATTATCAGAAATAGTTTTTAAATGAGTATTGGCAGCGTAAATACGTTCAGGGCTTTTAACAGTAACAATTTCAAATATTATTTTGCAGGTCGTTCTATTTCTCAATTTGGTAGGTGGATGCAGCGCACGGCGGTAGTATGGATGGTTTATTCGCTCACGCATTCTCCATTTATGCTGGGCGTAACGGTATTTGCAGAACAGTTTCCGTCCTTTTTGTTTTCATTTGGCGGTGGGGTAGCAGCTGATCGCTATGATCGCATGAAGATTATCCGTTGGACACAAATCGGTGCAGTTGTACAAACCTCTCTCTTAGCCATATTACTATTGTGTAATCATATTGTGGTATGGGAAATCCTGTGCCTGAGCGTTTTGTTGGGTATTATCAACGCCTTTGATGTGCCGGCCCGGCAAACCATGATCAATGAAGTTGTACAGGATCCGGGCGATGTATCCAGTGCATTATCGTTAAGTGCTGCCATGTCGAGTGTAAGTAAAGTACTGGCGCCTGCTGCAGCCGGAATAGTATTGCAACATTGGAATGCCGGTATTTGCTTTGTGGTGAATGCCATCGGTTTTATCGTTGTGATCATTTGCTTTTCAAAGATGAAGATGAAGCCCTATGAGAAAAGGGTAACGAATAAAAAGGTGTTTACGGTATTTAAAGAAGGTATTCTCTATTTTAAAAAGGCGCCTGAAATAGGACTGGTTATTTTGATGGTGAGCCTGATTGGTTTGTTGGTGCTGCCTTACGACACGCTCATCCCCCAGGTGGCCAAAGTTACCTTTAACGGAAATGCTGCTACTTTTGGTTATATATCCGGATTTGTTGGATTAGGAGCGGTTTCAGGAACGGTACTGCTGGCCTCTCTGAAGCGCGGAGCTAATCTCCGTTTTTATTTGATTTTGAGTACAGCCGTACTGGGTATCGGACTACTATGTTTTGCTTTCACCACCAACTTTTATCTGGCCCTCTTGTTTGTTGTGCTGACGGGCTTCGGTGCTGTTACACAGTTTACAAGTTGCAATATCATCGTGCAATCCGAAGCTGCTCCCGATATGCGGGGAAGGGCGATCAGCATTTTGCTGACCGCCATTTTTGGTATGCTGCCGCTGGGTAGTTTACTCATCGGATTTGCTTCCGAACATATCGGCAGCCAGATGACGCTTTTTATACAGGGAATGCTGGCTATTGTAATCGCCCTGATATTCTATAGACGCTTCTTTCCTGTAAAAAAGGAAAAGGTTCCTTCTTATGCGAAGGAACCGGTAAGTAGCGAAATGTAGTCTGGCGCATTGATCAGAAATTATACATAATGATACTCTGCGTTACGGTTTCATTTAAATAGTCGAGGTAAACAATATTGGGTTTACTGTATTTATTAGATACAATGTAGTCATATAAAACAGCGGGCAGTTCTTTATTGGCTTTTGCGGACAGCGTTTCAATACTGTTCCAGATAACATAGTCTTTTGGTGTTAAGGTCCAGGACAATAAAAAGAAATATTTACCATCGGTGGCGCCATACTTTTTCCATTTATCAAGTTGGTCCTTTTTCATTTTATCATAGTTCTGCTCATCGGCATATTCATCATATACCGTAAGATTTACATCGTTATACACGACGGTTCCGTCATTGTAGCGAAATCTCCCTTTGGCTACGTCACAAAATTCGGCGTCACTGAAAACGATGAGCATTTTACCTCTCAGGTCATTGCTGAGCGGCAGTGTGGCAAGATTCACTGCTTTCCCGTCGGCCGGGGGGGCTGTCTTGTACATGTGATCTGAATAGGTTTCCAGCATCTCACAAATCAACTTCCCGGTATCCTGCTTTTTATGGTCTTTGTAGTTTCTGATATGTGAGAATTTGAGAATGGGAATTTCACGTGGATGCGTACTTAAGAAAGCAACTGTTTCATCCAGGACGTCTTTCAAATACTGTCCGCTGCAGCCGTTCCCATCTGTTCTGTGGTAGGTCACGAGGGCGCTGTGGTCATAGTCCACTCTTATATCGAAATAACGGGACCCGGCCAGCAGTTGTTCGCCAACAGATTTGCTTTGGGTTTTCGTAAATGGCCCGATAATACCACCAGATCCGTCACTGCAATGCTGGAGCTTCGACATGCCGGCGTCGTGGCTGCCCGGCATCATGATTTCTCCCAGCAGTTTGCTATCGGGCAGGCTTCTCATCCAGTTGGCCGTATCCAGGATGGTAATGTTTTTTAGTTCTATAGTATCTGCACCATTGCCCCCTCTTAAAAATATGAATGTTACCGCATCACCGTTAGCATTATGGCCCACACATTTTACTTTGTCTCCGCCTATATACGTACAATTTTGTCCGCCAAACCACCAGTTATTGGCGCCTGCATGTCCCTGGGCCAACATCACATTATTAAATGTAAATCCTTGTTGTCTTCCAGCTAAAATGCCTCCGGAAATGTTCAGGTAGAGGGTACCAGAGAGTGCAAAGTTTAATTTGTCTGCGCTGTGATTGAAAGTAGTCTGAGCAGCGGCTACTTTCAGATTAAACCATTTCGCCGTTTCCGTTGAGCCATGCCGGCCGATACGGAACCGCAGCCGATTGCTTTCAACCGAAACTTTCAGCCCTTTATAAATATGTTTGTCGGGGTCTTCGCCGGAAGAAACAGAGAAATCGTTGACTTCAAAACTTCCGCCAATTAATGTCAGGTTGTCTTTTAAGGAAAAGGTTACATCGTTGTTGTGGTACGTCATGTCAATAGTGTTTAGATAGGATGTGAAAAATGGTTATTCGGATATTACAGGATAAGGTACAAACAGTAATAAACTTACAAAATAATTCGAAATGAGAAATCACTGCGGTAGAAAGAATATGCCTTAAACAATTCCACCATTGGGCTGTTAGGTAAAGAATATGAACCATTTCTTCAAATCAGTAAGAAGGACTTTTATTAACGGCATTGTGCTGTTGGTACCCATTATCGTTTGCCTGTATGTCCTGGTCAGGATCATTCATCTTATCCGGAAATTTTCGGATCCGATTGCGCATCATTTCCCTATTGAACTGGGCGGAGAAGGGAAAGCGTATGCGGTAAGCATACTGATTTTGTTTTTACTGTGCCTGCTGGCCGGTAGTCTGCTGCATACCAAACTGGCCCAGAAGATCAAGCTTTTTCTGGAGGAACGGGTATTGATTTATATACCCGGATATTCTTATCTGCAGGCAATCTCAGGAGATAAGCTGCAAGAGAACCATACCTTTGCCTGGAAGCCGGCTACTATTCTGGTGGATGATAAT
>NZ_DATCVJ010000120.1:0-24164 GCF_036566945.1 Chitinophaga sp.
GTCTGCAATGGCCTCTCCTGATCCATAGGTTTCTATTAAGCCCACCACATCTGCATTGGTAGATTTAATCATTTCTATGAGCCGCTGCAGTCCTACATACTGCCCGTATCGATGACCACCATGCCATATATTCCAGGATAATACTTTCAGTTGCCGGGGCGCCGGAGGCTCGTTACCGCTAGCTTCCGGAAAATAATTTACATACTGCTGATGTACGGTTTCCGGCGTGATTGCCTGATCCCATATTTTCACGTCGTCAATAAATCCGTTAAAAGCATCCCACTGTGCATTGGAGGCATACTCCCATTTTTCATCGGAGCCACCTACTACTGTTGCCTGTTCGCTTTCAAAACTACCGGCGCCGGGCGTATTGTAAATCGCCACATTTTTGCCGTCCAGATACATCCATACTTCCCGTTTGCTGCGGTTTACGGTAAAGGCGATCTGGTGCCATCTGCCATCGTTAATTTTTTGTCGTTCGGCGGTGGGTTTATAATCGTAGCGGTTTTTGCCATCCTGTAAGATGAATGCCCATGCGCCATTTTCCTGTGAGTAGATCTGCCATCCGGCGGTATTAAAATCGCCGGACTTTTTATTCCCCATCACCGGCGTTCCCATTAATGCGCCAGGCAAAGTTTTCACCCAGATCTGCACGGAGAAAGAACTTTTTTCGTTGAAAGAAGGAAGCGCCGCTTTATCCACTTTTACGGGTCGTCTTAAAATAGCGTTGGCGGAAAGATCCAGCGCATAGCCACTCAGTCCTGTTGAAAACTGTGACTGCTGCATGTCAACGGTGTACACCGCATCTGCTGCCGGTGTACGTACTTCCTTAAAATTATTTTTATCAAAATCGAGGACATATGCGGGCGACTGTGCCGCCGCATTATGCGTACACATCGCGGCCATCATTAACAATAATCCCGCTTTTTTAAGCTGTTTCCTATTTCTCACATGAGCTGTTTTAACGTCCGGTTACGGTAGGTATAGCATCGCCTACAGGATGCTGCTGACTGGTAAAATCGAAGCCCAGCAAAGCGGCTAATGTTTTCGCAAACTGATCCTGATAAATTTGCTGGGAGGTCTTTACTTCGCCGAGTACCGGTGTATCAGGTCCCATTACCAGCAACCAGGTATCGTTGGCATGCGGAATAGATGAACCATGGCTGGTCCATTGATCATCGTCACCGCGACCATGATCCGGCACGATGATGAAAGTTGTGTTATTTTTGTAGAAGTTATCCTGTTGTAAGCGCTGCCAGAGACTTCCAATCATCGCATCTATGTTATGGATAGCTTCCAGGTATTCGTCATATTTTCCTTCATGTCCATACTCATCGGTATCTGCCAGATCCAGGTATACGACTTTGGGATGATGCGCTAAAATATAAGCGCGTGCCATCTCATAAGTGTTGGCATCCAATCGCTCTCCATCTCCAAAAATTTTAGGCGCATAATGTTGTGTTTCGCTGGCCAGTTGCTCCGCCTCCATCAAATTATTGCCGGGCAAATTATCAAACGGAATATTTACCAGCATACCATTCCGGTTCCGGTTGACAATTCTGCTCACTGCATCCCAGGAGGCGAAAGTGACTACCTTACCATTGAATCCTTTTTGTTTGTTAAGAAATTCCAGCACATTATCATTGGGATTATCCGGATGGCTGTTGGTAGTGATAGCCGGATCGGCATACCCGGTAATGCTTTCAGATCTGCCCGGATAAGAAATCCATGCTTTGTTACGTACATTTACATTGTTGCCCAGATCACGGTTGCCATATAATTGTCCATGCTGCGCTATAAAATTCCAGACAAAGGGCATCAGCAATTTTCTTCTCTCTTTGATATCATCTGCCCAGTAACGCTTGAGATTATCTTCCACGCTGGTAGCATTATATTTCTTATTGGTGAGCAGTGCCTGCTCGGCGCCCCTGAACAATTCCTTCCAGCGATAACCATCTACAGAAATATAAATGATGTTTTGGGTACGTGTCTTTTGTTGTGCAACAACAGTAGTCCCTATCAGCAATGCTAACAGGGATAAGAATGATTTCATTTTCATTGTTCCTATTTAAAATAAATATACAAAAGGGCCTGTTATCTCAACCACTCTTCTTCAGCGATCTGGCCATGGCACACCTTTCCAGCCACTCCGGGCTAAAAGGATCTACGGTACCAAACCGGTCGATATCAAAACTACTGAAATCATAGGGATTGGCGTGACCTGCCGCCATTTCAGCAAATGCCCGTCCTACTCCGCCGGAAACGGCGATACCTGCTCCTACACATCCGGTAGCCAGCAGTAAGTTAGTCACGTTTTTTGCTTTCCCCATGGTGAGATTATTATCCGGCGTATAGCCTGAAAATCCTGCCACATAATGTTGCAGTCCCATTTCATAAATGCCGGGGAAAAATCTGGCCAATTTGGCTATCACTTCCATCAGGTCATGCATGCCCTTATCCGGACTAAAAGGAAAACCATGAATGTCCGCGGGGATGTCTTCCGGTGAAACACTATATGATTTCTTCTCTCTGACACCAAACAACAAACTTCCGCCTTCCGGCCGTGCATAGGCTTGTGCATCGGGGAGTAATACAATAGGTGATCCTGCGGGAAAAATGGGTGCTTTTTCTGTAATCCAGTATTGACTTCTTACCGGCGCCATGGGCAGACCTATGCCTGCCTGCGCGGCAAATAGCGGCGCCCAGGCGCCTGCCGCTACAATCACCATATCGGCGAGGATGGTTCCCTCGCTGGTATGTACACCTGCTGCTATATTTCCGTCCATCAGCAAGGCATCTACTGTTACGCCTTGCCGGAAGATGGCGCCCTGTAATTTAGCACAACGTGCATAAAAAGTACCCAGCAAATAAGGATCACAATAGGCTTCTCCGGGGATGTAACCAATTTGTATAGCCTCGGCTGTATTCAGCCATGGTGCACGTTTATGAGCTTCCTCCACCGAAATATATTCCGCGGGTTCGTTAAATTCGGCGGCAACCGCCATTAAAGCAGCCAGGTCATTTACACTGCTGTCTGCTGCCGCTACGTGCATCACGCCTACCGTTTTTACGTCCATACTTTCCTGTAGTTGTTTCTCCATGTCTGCTACAGCATGATAGGTTTCCAGGGCAAGCGGGATAAACGCCTTCCGGGGCCGAATCCTCGTCATTAAAGCAGCCGCGCGACTGGTAGCAGCATTACACAACTCGTTACGTTCCAGCACTATGATTTTTTTCCCGGGGTTGTTGCGGGTGTAATAATATGCGATGGCGCAACCAAATACACCGCCGCCTATTACTACTACATCTGCCTTTTCAACTTTCATGTTATACTTTTTCAGGTGGAAGATTCGTCGGTATTTACCCGCACAAATTATTTTTCAAAACGCGATTGCTATTGGCAGATAGTTTCATTGTTCACTGTTCTTCTGCTAAGTAATATTAAAATAAAAAATTGAAATTTTGTTTATTTATACTAAACTTTTTTGAAAAATAATGTCGTATTTATTGGAAATGTGACGCAGCAAAAGTTAACATACGCTAAACTACTGATTTACCCATCATCGCGTCAGAAAAACGGCTATCTTGTACACCAGGAAAATGCTATGGGAAAAATTGCGCTAACAGATCGTACAAAAGGATTCATCAGTATTATTATCGTCATGCTCATATGGGGAAGTTCTTTTGCTATCACCAAAACGGTGGTGATGGAGGTACGTCCTTTTGTGTTTGCCTCTCTGCGGCATCTCATGGCATGTGCGGTATTGTTGCCATTTTATCTTCTTCGGCGAAAAAAAGTAAAACAGTCTTTGCCTTATAAAAAGCTGGTGTTAATGGGGATGGTGGGTGTTACTATCTACTATGGCTTCTTTAATTTCGCCATGCTCTATATTCCTGCTTCCAGTGGTGCGCTGATAGAGGGTTTGATCCCGGTAGCTATTGCGGTACCGGCGGCCATCATTTTAAAAGAACACCTGGCGCCCAAAAGCATTGTTGGTATTATGCTGTGTGTAACGGGGGTAATACTGGTGGGTTTTGTGGGAACGCCGAAAGGATCACCGCATGTATTGCTGGGTAGTGTATTAATGGTGCTGGCAGTTTGCTGCTGGAGTACCTACACGCTGTTATCGAGGAGTATTAAGGAGACGGATACCTTATTGGCTACTTCGGTGAGTACGTTTATTGGCAGTGCTTTACTGATGCCAGTGGGCGCCATCGATGTGTATTATCATGGGATGCCGGAGATATCGCTCCGGGCCTGGGCTTGTATGGCTTATCTGGCGGTAATGGCTTCCGCGCTGGCCTATTTCCTGTATAACAGGGCGCTGGAAAGTTTACCTGCTGCACAGGTAGGCAACTTCATGAATTTAAATCCGGTGATCGGCGCGGTGATTGCGGTGATTTTTCTGAAAGATACTTTTACTGCCTGGCAGCTGGCCGGTGGCGTGCTGGTGCTGATGGGGATCTGGCTCAGTTCCAAACGGGTTCGCCAGAAACAGTAAGGCAGCGCGGCGTTTTTTGTTTAAATTTATGGTGTACCTCCTATATGCTGAAGCACCATGCAAGATATTGATAACGATACGAAACGATTGTCCCGTTTAACGGCCATTCTTACCCAGCTGCAAACAAAACGGTTGATTACTGCCACAGAACTGGCCGCAAAATTTGCCGTCAGCGTACGTACCATTTACAGGGATATCAAGGCACTGGAAAAATCAGGGGTACCTGTTTTAACAGAAGAGGGAAAAGGATATAGCATTATGGAAGGGTATCACCTGCCTCCTGTTATGTTTTCCGAATGCGAAGCCAATGCGCTGATCACCGCCGAACAACTTATCCTCACCAATAAAGATGCATCCTTTGTAAAAGAATACCGCAATGCGATCAACAAGATAAGATCCGTATTACGGCACAGCACCAAAGACAAGGCTGACCTGTTGTCCAACCGGGTGTTGTTCGCCCAGAACTCAGATGATATCAGGACCAGCAATAACTTATCGGTACTACAGCTGGCGCTCACCAATTTCCAACTTATTACCATCGAATATCTTTCCGGAGACACCCAGGAAGTAACGAAAAGAACCGTAGAGCCGTTTGCGTTATTGAGTACCCAGGGCAACTGGTTGCTCGTGGCCTGGTGCCGCCTGCGAAAGGATTACCGGAATTTTCGCCTGGACCGCATGTTGCAGGTACATACCCACCCGGAAAAATTTGAACCACATAAAATGACCCTGATGGAATATTTTTCCGTCTCTCAAAAAAAGATTTCACACCCCTGACATAGGGCTGTCGCAAGGCTGGAATACTTTTGTACAAGCAATCAATGTTAACTTAAAAAAACAGCAACATGGCACATCCAAACACCTTGCACGGTATGGCAACAATGACTTTTTTCGCCGCTGATCACGAAGCCGCGAAGAAATGGTATAGCGAACTACTGGGCATCGCACCTTATTTCGAAATGCCCGGATATGCAGAGTTCCGTATTGGTGATTATCAGCATGAGCTGGGGTTGATAGACAGTAAATATACTCCGCAGGGAGCTACTGCTGGTCCGGGTGGCGCCATCGTATACTGGCATGTAGAAGACGTAGCGGCTACGCAGGCAAAATTGTTGTCGATGGGAGCCACGGCATTTGAAGAAATTACAGACCGTGGCCATGGCTTTGTCACCGCTTCGGTATTGGACCCATTTGGCAATGTACTGGGCATCATGTTCAATCCACACTACCTGGAAATCCTGGCTGCACGCAGTAAATAACTACTCCGGTGTTTGTTCACAGGGGATAATTACTTTAAACATAGCGCCTTCATTTTGCAGGGCCACGGCATCGATAGCGCCATGGTGATTCATCACAATTTTCTTACACAATGCGAGGCCGATGCCGGTACCGGAGTAATCATCTTTGCTGTGCAGGCGCTGAAATATTTTGAAGATTTTTTCCGCATGCTCCTGCTTAAATCCGATCCCATTGTCTTTGAATGTGATCACGCAATAGCGTTTACCGGGATGTAGTTCGGGGTATGCGGCAATATCTTCCGCACTGGCGGATGCCGCACTGATGTTGATTTGCGGCGGCACTCCTGCCCTGCTAAATTTCAGCGAGTTACTCAGCAGGTTGGCAAACAGCTGGTTGAGCTGCAATGAAATCCCTTCTAC
Organism: Chitinophaga sp.; assembly: GCF_036566945.1. Lineage (GTDB taxonomy): Bacteria > Bacteroidota > Bacteroidia > Chitinophagales > Chitinophagaceae > Chitinophaga. The sequence goes on from NZ_DATCVJ010000120.1 coordinate 6,161, forward strand.
CACGGGCAACGGGGTATGTGTAATGACCGCCTGTTTTTCTTCTATCAGCAGTTCAAAATCGGTGTAGATGTTATTAAATACTTTTTCGAGATCTACTGCGTCAAAGAGTTCCCGGGAGGCCGATAGTTTGGAGAAGTTCAGCACATCATGGATCAGTCGGGCCATGCGGGCTGCAGAGACTTCTATTTTATCAATCAATTTTTTGGATGCCTGATCAGGATCTGAAATCATCCCGGCAAAAGTGCGCACTTTGCGTAGCGGCTCCTGTAAATCATGCGAGGCGATATAGGCAAACTGTTCCAGCTCCTGGTTCGTTTGGCGCAGTTGATAATTGGCCGTAGCCAGTTCATGTGTACGCGCGGCTACCTGTCTTTCCAGCTGCTGCGAAAACTCCATCATGGTCTGTTCTGCATCGCGGAATCCCTGAATATTTACGGCCGTGCCTATAAATCCCAGGAATACCTGTTTCTCTATTTTAGGTACACCTTTAAACAAAAACCAATTGTATTTTCCGGTGGCGCCTTCGCGGATTCTGCACTCTACACTAAATGGTTCCAGGTGTTTTTTCTGCCGCTCGTAAATAGCGGCTACGACAGGGATATCGTCCGGATGTGTTACTTCCTGCCAGATATTTGATAAGCGCAACTGCTGGATATCAACACCCACATATTTTAGTAATTCCTTATTGGCATATTGCATATAGGCGTCTGTGTTAGTGATCCACACAAACATGGGGGCTTCTTCTGTCAGCTGACGGAATAGGGCTTCACTTTCCCGGATGGTTTCCTGCGCTTGTTTCATGGCATCAATGTCGGTGGCCGTACCAAACCACTGTACAATGTCGCCGTTGATATTTCTTTCTGCAATGGCCCTGCTGAGATGCCAGCGGTATTCACCATTCTTCATCATCACCCGGTGTTCCATAGAATAGGGGGCAATGCCTTCTATGGCATTGCTCCATGCAATGGCAGTAGCTTCCCGGTCGTCCGGATGCAGCAGCATGTCCCATTGGTAGCCGTTTTCGGTGGTAGCAATCAATCGATATTCCTGCAGGCGTGAGTTGTAATAAATCACTTTACCCGAAGTATCGGCTATCCATACCAGTTGGGGCATGGCGTCTGCGAGCAGCTTAAAACGTTGGTTGCTATCTTCCAATGCATCTACCCGTTGCCGCTGATCTGTGATATCGAGTGCGGCGCCGAGCAGGCGTACCGGTTTCCCATCTTCAAAATATACCCGCCCCTTTACCCGCACCCAATGCACCCGTTTATCAGGATGGATTACCCTCACCTCATACAATAATTCGCCGGTTTTCATGGCCGCTTCATAGGCGGCGGTCCGTACTGGCAGGTCTTTCCAATACACGGAATAAATATAATCATCGTGCGTAGGATCTTCCTTCAAACCAAATATTTCATTCATCCGTGGAGACCCGATAATAGTATTGGTTTCCAGGTTTACATCATAACTGCCCAACTCAGACACCTCCATCGCAAGACGGGAACGTTCTTCTGTATCTGCTATTTTAAGACGGGCTTCCGTTAAACCACTTACATCATGCGCCACCGCGATAACGCCTATCACACTACCATCCAGCCCCCGCAACGGTTCCCACACGAAGTTGAGGTAAAACCGTTGTAACCCGCCATGCCGTGGCAAATACACTGCCCGCTCTGTGGCGATATAGTGTTCTCCGCTCTCATATACTTTCTGAAGTTGTTCTTCCAATCCCTGTTGACGGAACGCTGGTAAACCATCAAATATGGGCTTCCCAAGTACCTCTTCCGGCATTTTACCCCAGAGATCAATCATGTGCCGGTTCGCCGTTTCTACCACAAAAGCGGGGCCTTTAAACACGCACATGGCCACCGGTGCATTTAAAACCAGCATACGGAAATTACTTTCGCTTTCCTTCAATGCCTGTTGGGCAATCACCTCCTGCGTAATGTCCTGGAGTGTGCCGTTAAAACGAAACACCTGTCCATCTTCATGAAAAAATGCTTTTCCCATGGCCCGCACAATTCTGGGCTTTTGCGTAACGGGGTGAATAATAGGGTAAGTAATATCGTAATGCCCACCGGAAGCGACATTCATGGCATACTGTATCGCATCCGTCACGCGCTGCCGGTCTTCTGCCGCTATCGCCGATATGGCCAGCTCCAATGGTATTTCTGCCTGGTCCGGTAAGCCTAGCCATTCTTTCAGCCGGCTGTTGCCCCGAAGTTTACGGGTAACGGGGTCCAGATCCCAGGTGCCCAGGCCCGCCGCATCTATGGCAAATTGTAACTGATTTTTGGTATCCTCCAGGGTAGACAGCTGTTTTACCTTTTCTGTTGTTTCGGTACAAATTACCAACACACCGGCAATTTCGCCGTATTCGTCACATACCGGGCTGTAACTGTAAGTCCAGTATACATCTTCCAGTTGTCCGTTACGGTAAATGGGAATGAGGCGATCTTCATTCCAGGTAGACCCAGTTCCCAACTGCACCTGCCGGATCTGTGGCCCTATCACATCCCATATTTCCACCCAGATCTCCTGCGCAGGCTGTCCCAGTGCACCGGGATGCTTGCCATTATTTCCCAGGCTGGGCCTATAAGCATCGTTATAAAAACAGGTAAGTTCTGCCCCCCACCATAGGAACATGGGGAAGCGTGAATTTAACAGGATACTAAGGGTGGTACGTAAACTCTGTGGCCAGGTTTCGGGATCACCCAGACAGGTACTTTCCCAGGGGTACGATCGGGTGAGCGCCCCCATTTCTCCACCACCCGCTAAAAATTGCAACCCGGATTTATTCACAGCATCCATATTTACTAAATGTAAATAAAAACGCTGATTTATAAACCAGCGCTGCCAAAAACAGCGCTGGCTTCGGGCGATCAGGTCATTGGCTCCGGATCAATATGCACCCGGATAATGTCCGTTATTTCCAGTTTCAATGCACGCTCCAGATCATACATCACGGTATGTGTATGTGCCAGCGAGGTATGCCCCGGCAAGAAGATGATCAGTGTAACCACCAGTCCTTCACCCGTTTGCAATACCTCGTCTATTTTCACGTTGGGCCATGCATTTAAATTTGCGAGGGCCTGTCTTACTTTTTCAAATGCATCCGCCTGACGGGTAGCCTCTCTCGGCATTTCATTTCTGGGTTCAATATGCACGGCAACCTTTACCGGTAATGGGAACTCCTTTATCAGCGCCTTTTCCAGCAACTCCGACTTGGTATGTGCTTCCTGCAGGGTGAGGTCATCTGCCACTTCCAGGTCCAGCTCTATCCTCATTTCATCTGCTACCAGGTACAGGTTCAGGTTATGAATACGCAGGTCCAGCCCCGCTGCCACAGATCTCACCGTAATGCTGTAAGGTTCATCGGTGGTATGAATAGGCTCGGCATGTACAATTACTACCGCTGTATCGTCCAACTCCTCTTTAATGGCATGTTCTATGGTTTCGGTGAGTGCATGTGCTTTCTCAAAAGTCAGACTTCTCAGCGTGCCCACAATCGCTTCCACGTAGGGCTTGTTGCCTACAAAGCGGGTCCTGATCGTGACTGCGCCGGGTACCACCCCCGGTATGTTTTCTACCAGTTCTTTCAGTCGCGGCAGCAGGTCTTCCGGCACATCATCCATTAAAGACCGGATGGCGGCTGATCCAATGCTCCACACCGATTTAAAAGCGATCGCTACTACACCCAATGCGGCAAAGGCATCTGCGCGGTCCACCAGCCAAACCGGTAGCGGCAGGTATTTCGCCAGGTAGATGAATAATAACCCAACCAATACTGAAACGGATCCCAGCATATCGTTTCCAAAATGCTCTGCATCCGACGCCAGCGCCTGGCTCTGATAATGGCGGGCAGCCTTTTTTAATGTTCTCACCCGCATAAAATCGACAATGATGCTGACGATGATAATGGAAAAAGACCAGATACTTACTTCCGGTGCGCCCGGCTCCCACACAATTTTCACTACTGCATGATAAGCGATTATAATGGCGGTAGCACCCAGCAAAGTCATGCCGGCCAATGCACCCAATGACTCTGCTCTTTCATGGCCGTAAGGATGGTTGGCGTCCGGCGGTTTCGCCGCTACCCGCACCGCCACAAAGGTGACCAGCGTAGACAAAAGATCCAGCATAGAATGGATGCCTTCTGCGATCAGGCCCAGACTACCTGTTAATATGCCCACTATAAATTTAATGGCCGCAAGGCCACCGCTGGCAATAATTGAGATAGTAGTAATCTTACTTTTGCTTTGTACGTTACCCGTCGGTACTACTATATTTGCCATAGTGCTGATTAAAAAACGAATGTATGTGTCAATGGTCTGGTATATTTCTCCCTATACCAGATCTGTTATCTGATTATCCTTCTTCTCCGCCGTTCTTCATCTTCATCAACAACGTATATGCGTTCCTGGTAACAATTTCCTTGCTGCCAATATTACTTTTTATTTCTGTGAAACCGCCGTTACTGGTGCCTATCTCTACCGGGGTCATTATAAATTTATCATTTCCTGCTGATACAAAAATATAATGTTTATTCTCCCATTTTACCACGGCATCATCTGGTACTGCGGTTACGTTGGCATTTTGCAATTCAATTTCCGCATTCATGAACATACCCGGTACCAAACGCCTGTCATATTTTTCAAAGTGACAATGTACTTCTCCGGAGCGGTTTTCATCTACATTGCGGGTGATGAGATGAATGGTAGCAGCATAGGTGTCACCGTTTTTGCTGGTGGTATAACATTTCACCTGCTGCCCGGGAGCCAGGCTGGCCAGATCTTTTTCAAATACCGTCAGGCTCAGGTGCAGATCTGCCGGGTTGATCAGCTCAAACAGCACGTCTGTTGGATTTACATATTTGCCGGTGTTGACATTTACTTTGGTCACGTATCCGCTGATAGGGGCATAGATCGAAATGCTGCGGGTGATGGTTTCTTCCGTTAATCTATCGGTATTGATATTCACCAGTTGCAGCTTTTGTTTCAGCGCGCTGACCATAATTTTCTGGCTTTCAAATTCACTCCTCACCTGTTGAAAAACCTTGTCGCTGTTGGCCTTTGACTCATTCAGTTCTTTCTGGCGATTAAAATCTGCGTCCAGGTAACGCAGTTTACTTTTGGCCATCAGGTAATCCTGTTGCAGCTGAATGTATTGCGGATCTTCCAGCACAGCCAACACCTGTCCTTTGCTTACCTGCATACCGGGTAGCAGCTGCATACTTTTTAAATAGCCTCCCAGCGGCATGCTAACAGACACCGTGTTTTGTGGAGGTACATCTACTACCCCATTTACCCGGAGAATGGTATGCATTTCCCTATTGGTAGCGGTTTTTACTTCTATGGCGGCCGTTTTAGTCTGCTCCGGGGTGAGCTGCACCTCGTTGGTCACAGGGGGCATCACTTCCTTGCTGGTAGTGGCTTTCTGTTCAGGCTTATTTTCTTTGCAGGCTAATAAAAAAATGCCCAGGCTATATATGATGCACGTAATTTTTTTCATGCTATTGAATTTAATATTTTAATGAAGACCACTTAATTTTTCCACAGTGAAGGCTGCATTGTTCAGTTCTTCCACCACCGTAAAATAATTACCCCGTATTTCCAGTGCCTGGTTTACCAGCATCACCCATTCCAGGTAGCTTATTTCACCGGCCGTCATCCGTTTATTGGCGCCTGCAATCATGAGGGAGGCGTTGCTTAATAAAACAGTGTGGGAGCTAAAGAGTTTGGCACGGTTGGCATACACCCGTTCGGCATTGATCAATTCTGTTTGCAGTTGCTGCCGGGTGGCATCCAGCTCCTGTTGTTGTTGCTGTATAAAAATGTTGGAAGCACGAATGCGGGAACGTTGTCCACTACTCAACAACGGAATACCGATGCCTGCACTCACAGATGAAAAACGGTCGCCACCACCAAAATACTTTTCTTCTGTTCCTATCCGTTGGTAGCCAATAATGCTGGTATTATTATATCCCAGGTTCAGCGTGGGCAGCAGCCGGCTTTTCTCCAGTTTATTTTCCTGTATACTACGCTCCAGCAATTGCTGACGCATGGCCATGACAGGAGTACGGTCAATATAGCCGGAGTCAGGAATTTCTTTTAAATGATATACCGGATCCTCTCCCACTGGTATCACCTCTTCCGGCGTATTCAGCAACATCTTCAGCTGATTACGCAAAACTGCATCATCTGTTTCCAATACACTCAGTTGATTGGAGATTTGTATGCGCTGGTTTTCTGTGGTGGATTTCTCCAGTGCATCTACATCTCCTGCTTTAAATCTTAAGGTAGCTTTTTCAAGAAATACCCGGTAGATGCTATCGGCCTCCAGGAGCAATTGTCTCTTTTGTTGCAGTACCAGCAAGGCATAGAATGATTGTCGCACGGCTGCTTTCAGTTCATACGCCTGTTGTTGGGTATTAATTTTACTCAAGGCAATATTGGTATTATTAATATGCCGCTGATGTTTGTATACCGTAGGAAATTGTATGCCCTGAGAGATGGTAAACCGGTTGTCGTTAGCCACACTGTTCAGTTTACCGTATTCTATCCCTACATTGGTTTTATCGATGTCCAGGTTACTTTTTTTCAGTGACTGGTAATATTGCTCACCCAGTTTAGCCGACTGCATACGGAGGTTATTCTTCAGCGCCAGTTCCACGGCTTCCTCCGCGCTGACTTTTTGTTGTGCCTGCAGCGTAACCGGCAACACCATGATCAGCAGCGCAAAGCCAGCCACCATCTTTTTTCCCGGTTTAAAATATTTAAATCCTTTTTCGAAGAGAATATAAAATACCGGCAATACAAATAAAGTCAGCATAGTAGAAATGATTAAGCCCCCGATCACCACTGTTGCCAATGGTTTCTGTACTTCTGCGCCGGCGCCGTTGCTCACGGCCATGGGAATAAAGCCCAGTGAAGGCACCAGGGCTGTCATCAGTACGGCACGCAGTTTTGATTTGGTACCATGAATCACGATTCTTTTCACATCGTGCCAGCCTTCTTTTTTCAGGCGGTTAAATTCTGATACCAGCAGGATACCATTCAGCACGGCTACGCCGAACAAGGCAATGAAACCTACACCGGCGGAAATACTGAAAGGCATATCTCTGAGCCACAGCGCCAGGATGCCGCCAATAGCAGACAATGGAATGGCGGTATAAATCAGCAGTCCTTGTTTAACGGAATTGAATGCGAAGTATAACAACATAAAAATCATCAGCAATGCAATGGGCACCACCAGCGATAACCGTTGTTTAGCGGCCGTTAAGTTTTCAAAAGCGCCGCCATACACGATGTGATAGGCAGGTGGTAATTTCAGCTGTGCGGCTACTTTCTGCTGCAGTTCTGTTACGATCGTTTGCACATCTCTGCCGGTCACGTTAAAGCCCACAATAATCCTTCTGCGGGTGTCTTCGCGTTGGATCTGGTTAGGACCTTCTATTTCTTCCACCGTGGCTACCTGGTCAAGTGGCACCTGTATGCCCTGACGGGTGGGGATCAGCAGGTGTTGTACATCGGCTAAATCGCGGCGGGATTCATCTGCCAGTCGCACCACCATGTCGAAACGTTTTTCTCCTTCATACACCAACCCGGTTGTTTGCCCTGCAAAGGCGGTATTCACCACGCGGTTAATATCGCTTACATTAAGACCGTATTTGGCCATGGCATCGCGGTTGTAGTTGATCACCACCTGTGGCATACCGGTAACGGTTTCTACGTACAGGTTAATGGCGCCATCTACGGTTTTAATCACCTCGCCCAGGCGGTTGGCATACAATGCAAGTGAGTCGAGGTCTTCTCCAAATATTTTACACACCACATCCTGGCGGGCGCCGGTCATCAGTTCATTGAAACGCATTTGTACGGGAAACTGAAAACCTACGCTCACACCCGGTACCACGGCCAGTTCCTTGCTCATTTTCTCCGACAGCTCATCAAAGGTATGTGCGGAGGTCCATTCTTTTTTATCTTTCAAAATCACCATCATATCGCTGGCTTCCAGCGGCATGGGGTCTGTAGGAATTTCGGCGCTGCCTATTTTAGTAACCACCTTTTCTACTTCGGGAAATTTCTTCAACAAAATAGCGGCGGTTTGCTGGGTAGCTTTAATGGTGGTATTCAGGTTGCTTCCTGTGAGCAGCCTTGTTTCTACCGCGAAATCGCCTTCTTCGAGTTCAGGAATAAACTCGCCGCCCATTTTACCCAATATCATTACCGCAATAGCAAACAGCAGCAAGGTACCGGCGATAATAGCTTTCGGGAAACGCATCATCCACGACAATGCCGGCTGATAGCGCCTTTCCAGCCATGCCATCATACGGTCGGCCAGGGAGGGTTTATGACTGATTTTTTTACTCAGGAAAAGAGCACTCATCATGGGCACGTAGGTGATAGAGAGCAGGAAAGCGCCCAGGATGGCAAAGGCCACGGTAAAGGCCATGGGCTTAAACATCTTTCCTTCAATACCTTCGAGCGACAAAATCGGGATATATACAATCAGGATAATGATCTGGCTGAACACCGCGGATTTTATCATGGTGCCGGTAGATGCGTTTACTTCAGCATCCATGGTGTCCTGATCGAGTACCCCGATTTTTCTGAAATGTTTAGAGTGTGTGAAGCGGTGTAAGATCGCTTCTACGACGATCACGGTACCATCTACAATCAGTCCGAAGTCAATAGCACCAAGGCTCATGAGGTTACCTCCCACGCCAAATTTGTTCATCAGGATAATGGCGAACAACATCGACAGCGGGATCACGGAAGAAACAATTAATCCTGCCCGCAGGTTGCCGAGGAAAAACACGAGCACAAAGACTACGATCAGAGCGCCTTCTATGAGGTTTGTTTCTACTGTTTTGATGGCGTTGTTCACCATTTTGGTGCGGTCCAGGAAAGGTTCTATGACCACGCCTTCCGGCAGGGATTTTTGAATTTCCGCTACTTTTTCTTTTACTCTTTTGATGACTGCGGAGGAATTTTCTCCTTTCAGCATCATCACTACGGCGCCGGCTACTTCGCCTTTGTCGTTAAAACACATGGCGCCGTAGCGGGTGGCAGCGCCCAGTTGCACTACGGCCACATCGCGTATCAGTACGGGCATGCCGTTGTCCAGTGTTTTTACCACTATTTTTTCAATGTCATCTATTCCTTTGGTCAATCCTTCACTGCGGATATATAAAACGGTAGGCCCTTTTTCAATATAGGCGCCACCGGTATTCTCATTATTTTTCTCCAGGGCATCAAATACATCTGCGATAGAAATATTATTGGCTTTGAGTTGCCCCGATTTCACGGCGATTTCATATTGTTTAAGTTCCCCACCAAAGCTGCTCACATCCGCCACACCAGGAGTGCCCAGCAGTTGCCGGCGCACTACCCAATCCTGCAGGGTGCGTAATTCCATGGGGCCGTATTTGCCTTCATAGCCGGGTAGCGGGCGTACCACGTATTGATAAATTTCTCCCAAACCAGTGGTGACCGGCGCCATCGCAGGCGACCCTACACCGGCAGGAATTTCCTGCTGCACCTGTTGCAACCGTTCACTGATTTGTTGTCTGGCCCAGTAAACATCCGTTTCATCGTGAAACACAATGGTGACCAGCGACAACCCAAACCGGGAAAAGCTCCGGATCTGTTTCAGTCCGGGGATATTACTACAGGCCTGTTCTATCGGGAAAGTAATGAGGCGTTCCACATCCGGTGCTCCCAACGAAGGAGATACCGTAATTACCTGCACCTGGTTATCTGTGATGTCCGGTACTGCATCAATAGGCAAACGGGTTACCTCAAAGGTTCCCCAGCCAATCAGTGCCAGTACAAATAGCCCTATAATCAGCTTATTCTTTACAGAAAAGCTAATGATCTTATTTAGCATGTCCTTTTTCGTTAAGTCAAATAGAAATAAAATGCGCATTTCCCCCTGTTAGCAACAGGGGGAAATCAAATCATTATTCAAAAAGACTTATGCTTTAGGAGGGCGGAAAGGTGAGGTGAGCGCTGGTTCCGGCAGGTAGTTATCTTTCAGCGCCGGGTATTGGATGGTTATTTCGCTATAGGTTTGTTGCTTTATCACCATCACTTTAGCGAGGGGAATAAAGGAATGATGCAGGGCATGGATGTCCACTGTTTTATAAGGCAGTTGCATATCCCGTTCTTCATCATTGTCGTCGTCATCCTGTCCCCAGTAGTGCATGCACAAAAATCCCATCACACTCAAATGGCTGTTTCGTTGCTGATGCTCCTGGTAATGAACTACCAGTGCAGGCAGCTTCAGTAGCTGATCGAAAGCAGTATGATGAAGTATGAAAATGAGAAATAATATGTATACACCCCTGTTTTTCACAAGGCGCAAAGATAAAAAATCCCGCCACAAGGGCATATTATTTTTGATGAATGCAGGAAGAGAAAGTTTCCCGACTGCGTAAAATGATTTCCGGATCCGATGGCTGGCCCTTGAAATTAAGCCACAACTTTGCGCCACTGTATTCTCTTGCCGGGTCGGATGTTTTACTAAGCCAAACCCACCGACCGGTTCATCATTATTATTATCTCGGCATCATGAAATGTATTGCAGCACCACTATTTGCCCTCCTTTTTTCTTCCTTATACGGATTTAGTCAGGATTCTGTGTCTTCCAAAAAAGAACTCAAAGGCATTACCATTACTGCCCAAAAAGCATCGCTTCAAATGGCGGCAGACAAAAAAGTATTTAATGTATCCGCCAACCTGAATGCAAAAGGTGGTACCGTGGCCGAAGTGTTCCGGCAGGTGCCGGGTGTCACCATTTCACCGGCAGGTAAAATTACCCTCCGCAATGGCACACCTGTATTATTGTTAGATGGCAAGCGCACCCACCTCACGCTCGATCAGATACCGGCAGACCAGGTAGCATCTATTGAAATTATTACCAACCCTTCAGCCAAATATGATGCTCAGGGGGCCAATGGCATCATTAACATTATTTCAAAAAGAAATACCAAAGGTGGCGTGTTTGGCTCCGTGAATGCCAACTGGAGCAATATGCCGGAATACAATCTTTATGGCGATATCAACGCAGCTAAAGGCGCCTTTCGGCTGAACGTGAATTACCTGGATCACGGACATCAGCATAAACAAACGGAAACCATTTTCCGGAATAATATCTACGCCGGTACCCAGTTGGAACAATATGGCAACAGCGCTACCAAAGGGCCTTTCAGAAGGGGTAAGTTTACGCTCGACTATGAAGGCAATAAACGGAACATCTTTTCCTTGTCCGGCCTGTACGGTGGTGGTAATTTCCGCACCCGGAGTGAACAACAAAGTATCTATCTCCCTAAAATAAACAACAGCGATTCCGCTACCACCCGCTATACCAGCAACCTGGAAAAATTCCGCTTCGGGCAGGCGATACTCAGTTATACCCACCTTTTCCGCAAAGCCGGTGAAAAACTCACCGCCGATTTCAGCGCGGAAAAATACCATGGTCCGGAAGATGGCCGTTATCGCCTGCAGTACCATGAAAAAGATGGTAACACCACCCATCCGGTATTGCAGCAGTTTAATGGCGGCATCCGCGCACATACCATCATTTTGCAATCTGATTATACCAACACTTTTAAAGATAATAAAGCAAAACTGGAAGCCGGTGTAAAAATCAGCTGGCATAAAGATCATCACCAAAACCGGATGGAAGATTATGATCCGGCGACCGGTAAATATATCGTAAACCCTTACGCCACCTATAACTTCAGCTATAAAGATCCAACCTATGCAGCCTATGGTAATTACAGCGACAGCTATGGTAAGTTTAGCTATATCGCTGGTTTACGTTTTGAACAATACGAGTATACCGGTGTGATGCAGGATAGTGCCAACACCATCCGTTATCATAATCCCGGCATCTATCCCAGCATTTTCCTGACACAGCAGTTGGGCCACGATCAGGAGTTGCACCTCAACTATTCAAGACGCGTGACCAGACCCGACTTTGAGGAAATTTCCCCAAGGATAGATTACGCCAATCCACAGAATCTGTTCAAAGGCAATATTGCTTTAAAATCTGCGTACACCAACCTGGTAGAGTTTTCTTATAATAAATCTTTTGGCCAGTCGCAGCTGATTGCCACGGCTTACCTGCGTAATATTCATGATCCGATTAGCAGCTACAGTTATCCGGTGGCACCCGATACACTGCTGACCACCTATGTAAATGCCGATCAAAGCAATACTTACGGCGTAGAGCTGATCTTTAAAAATCCGATCACGTCGTGGTGGCAGCTAAGCACCAATGTAAACTTTTTTGATACCCGGATCAAAGACAGCAACAGTGATATTGGTCTTACCAACAGTGGCTTCAGCTGGTTCACCAAAATGAGCTCTGACGCCAGATTGCCGGCAGATATTACGCTACAGTTGTCGGCCTCGTATGAAGCACCGAAAATTATTCCACAGGGCAAAATGCTTTCTACCAGCAGCGTGGACCTGGCCGTAAAAAAAGATTTCCTGAAACAAAAGAACCTGGCCCTGACGCTTAGTGTGAACGATGTGTTTAACACCAACCGTAACCGCTGGCAAACAGAGTTGCCCGGGCAGTTTTACCAGGATTTTCTGCAGAAGTATTCCACGCGTATTGTGAAAGTGAATGTAAATTATCGGTTTGGACGTACCACGGGAAAAGAAGTGGAACAAAAAAGGATTGAATCTACGGAGCGGCAACAGTAACTACAAGCGAATGATGGTATCTCCTTTTATAAAGCGGGTATCTTTTATGGCGCCGGTACCCGTAAACCAATATTGCAATCCTACGATGTCTGTAGCTGCATTCGGGAAAGTAAGTGCATATGCGGTTTGTCCGTTGACGATGAACTGCATATGCCGGTCTTTCGCCTCTACGCGCAGCGTCACCCACTGATCCAGGTCGCAGCCGAATCCGGAGAGATCCGCGTCACGGCTTTGCACGGTGGTACCGCCTGCATATAGCGCCAGATCGCCTACGCAGCCTTTGGCACATAAGGGAATTGCAATAATATCATTCTTACCAAGAATCAGTATTTCTACCCGCTGACAGGCTGCCTTACCCTCGTGAAAATCGCTTTTCAGGGTGGTTTCAAAAATAAACTGATCGTTTTTTAGATCGTGCAGTTCCTGTACGTTAAAGAAACGCAGCACGGGCGGCTCCGGCTGTAAAGCAATATGGTACTGTGATAATAATTCTTCATCCACGGCCACTTCTCCATTCTTTTCCACGGCTTCTTTTTTGAAATATAATGGCACAGCATCATCATTTCCCATGGTGGCCAGCCAACCATTGGACCCTATCAGCAGGTCGTGTTCTTTTACAATTTGTTTACCCACCATCAGCTTGGCCCTGAAGTAACCAGGCGTATAATAAATGGCGGAATAGCTTTTCTGCTGCTTTGGTACGGCCACTTTGCGGCTGATGTCCCACGACTGTGAAATAAATACGGAGTCTTTAGCGGCGGCGGCATCATAATTAAAGATAACAGAGTTAGGGACGCCGGAAGTTCTGATTTTATTGCTGCTAAAGGAATAGTCGCTGGGATTTACCGGCGCTCCGGGTTTATCATTTGAGATCAATAACAGGTAAATGGCTGCAGCCATTGGTACTAACACCAATAACCACCAGGCCCATTTTCGGGAAGGTTTTGCAGGGTACACCTGCCCTTCGGGAGATGTGGCTGGCGTTGTTCCGGCATGCCACTGCGGTATGGGTATCGTGGCTTCCATTTGCTCCCCGGTTGCTATGTCTACCGGTTCCAGTGGCACCTGCTTTTTGAAATCCCGCCAATCATTATATCCGGCAAATTGCGCCAGTGTATTCAGCGTAGTGGTGGTAGGAATATGGGTGTATTTTAATTTTCCCCAAAGTCGTTTCAGGGTAGTGATGCTCAGCGTTACCCCGGTGGCATCTTCTATGGCGATGCTTAGTTTTTCAAAATCATAGCTGGTCCATTCACTGCTGGCACCCCAGTTTAACCGGGTTTCCAGTAGTGCGAGGCACTTTTTTATATAATTTATTTCAAAACTGTTATTCATTATTTATGAGTGTATTGCCAACTTGTACGGACTTGCACCAACTTGCTCCTCCCTTGTATCGCCTTTAAATAGTGATCTTTCATCTTTGTCGGCCTATCCATTCAAATAAAAAAACGGTCATGACAAAAACAGCCATTGGGTTATTACTATTGCTGCTACCGGCAGGTGCCGGCGCCCAACAAAAGAAAACGGTGATCACCGCACCTATGCAGGCAGCCAACTGGAATTTCAAGCCCGGTACGGTAGAATTCCTTACCTACAAATCCGTGCCGGCCATGAAGATATTAAACAGTCCTGATACGGTGGTGTTAAAAAACCTCGACTTTAAAGATGGTACCATAGAATATGACATGGAGCCACTGGACCCTTACTTTGCGTCTTTTTATTTCCGGCGCAGCAACGCTGCCGAGAACGAATGTTTCTATTTCCGTACGGCCGCTGCTGGCAAGGAAGATGCCGTACAATATGCGCCTTTTATAGGAGGGGTGAATCTTTGGGACATGCTGTATCATTACCAGAATGCAGCCTGGTTTGAAAAAGGAAAGTGGAATCATGTAAAGTTGGTGGTATCCGGCAAACAACTACGTGTATACGTAAATGATAGCCTGCATCCGGTGCTGGAAGTACCACAACTGGAAGGCAACAGCTGGCATGGCGCCCTTGCTTTCCAGGGGCAAATGATCATTGCCAACCTGGTGGTAAAGCCGGATCAAACAGGTGGTCTTTCTCCGCAGGAAGGGGTGGATATCACCAACAACGACGCCCGTTATCTCCGCAAATGGCAGGTTAGTCCGGCGATCACCATGCCGGCAAAAATTGATTACAGCGAGACTTACTTTCCCGGCAAAGAAACGCCCTGGGATACTATCCATGCCGAAAGAAGGGGGCTGATTAACCTGACCCGGAAATTCGGCGGCGCAGAAAGAGGTGTTCGCCGGCTGGTATGGTTGAAAACAACTATTCAGTCGGCCGTAGCACAGCAACGGAAATTAAACCTCGGTTTCAGTGATGAGGTATGGGTATTTGTAAATGGCAAATATGTATACATAGATAAAAACATCTATGGTAGTCCGCTGATGAAGCAACCAGATGGACGTTGCACCGTAGATAACAGTTCTTTTAACCTGCCGTTCATGCAAGGAAATAATGAGCTGCTGATAGCGGTGGCTAATGACTTTTATGGTTGGGGAATTATCGCACAGCTGGATAAATTAACGGAAGTTGTGACGGAGAAATAGGGTATATAGAAAACCCCGGCTGTTCACCGCCGGGTTTTTTATCCATTTAATCATAAAGTTTCATTGATGCCTTGAAAATGCCCATTCGTCCGGAAGCTGAAAATTGAATATATTCAGTCATCAATACTTTATTATGCTATCCAACCGTCACCTGATTTTTATGGAAGTGGCTCACCAGAAAAGTTTTTCCAGGGCCAGCCAGGCACTGTTTATTTCACAGCCTGCGGTGAGCACACATATCAAAGGACTGGAAGAACAGTATAAGACCAAATTATTTGAAAGAAAGGGTTTGCAGATAGAACTCACAGAAGCCGGGCAATTACTGTACAACCGCTTACTAACGGTCAGGCATATACAACAGGAAACAGAGTTCGATATTTCCGTGATCCATGACCAGCAACAAGCCACCGGTATGCTGAACCTGGGCGCCAGCACCACTGCGGCGTTGTATATTCTCCCTAAAGTAATGTCGGCATTTCACCGGGAATATCCACTGGTAGATATTTCGCTGTTAAACAGAAACAGTGAAATTGTATTGCAGGCACTGCTCGATAAAGAAATTAATATTGGCGTAACAGAAGAAAAAGGACAGCTGAGTAATATCACCTATCAGCCTTTTCTGAAAGATCAGATCGTAGCGGTATGCAGCCGCAACAACCCTCTGGCAAAGAAAAAGAACTATGCCGTGAAAGACATTCTCAGTATGCCGGTGGCCATCCGGGAAAGAGGTAGCGGCACCCTGGAAGCGATTAAAACGGGGCTGCTGAAAAGTAAGATCCGGTTGAATGACCTGAAAATAAAGGTAAGGCTGGGTGGCACAGAAGCATTGAAAAATTTTTTGCTGGAGTCCGGTTGCGTCGGGTTTCTCTCTACCCGCTCTATTGTGAAAGAGCTGCAGCATGGGGAACTGACGATCCTCCAATTCGAAGGACTGCGAATCGAGCGCAGTTTTTACTTCATTCAGCGTAAAGGTGAAACCAGCGACCTGAACAAAAGATTCATCAAAATGGCCAAAACCATTTATAATTATTAATTATAGGTCATAATATTTTCCTATAGCCAGGATTATAGGTATAAGCATACATTTGAACCGTACAAAAAGGTAGTTTTATATGAATATGCTATTTTATTATGACGAGTTATACAAAGCGGCTGTAGAGAGAATCAATAAAATTGTAGATATTTCTGTACAGCAAAAAAACGGTTTAATATCGAGGCTAAAAAGCCAGGCTCCTTTCTTATCAACCACAACTGAAGATATAGATCTTGTTACCCAAAGAATGATGAATTCATTAGGTTCCGTTTTATGTCCGGATGCCGCAGCAGATTTTGCCGGCGGCAGTAAGCTGCTCGAACTCGAGATGCTCAATAACGGAGAATAAAAAGGAAAGAAGTATACACCTTCTTTCCTTTTTGCCCTTACACCTCCTGTGGTGGAAAGGGCGCAGCCATACTACGTTCAAAAGGCAATACCGGCAGCCCTGCCGCTACTTTTGCCGGCCAGTCAGGATTCGCCAATGCCGCCTTGCCCAGGGAAATAAAATCGGTATGCCCTTCCTGCAACGCCCTGCCAGCCACCACCAGATCTTCCAGTCCCCCATTAGCGATCACAGGACGCTGTACGATACGTTTAGCCATTCCCGTGAGTGACTCATTATTCGCATATACACCCAGTCGCTCCCAGGTGCTGCCTTCGCCCGAAATATGTACATAGTCAGGGGCCACTTTAGTTACTTCTTCCAAAATGGCAGCCGCCGTAACAGCCCCCTCCGGCCAGCGGTAATGATCATCATTGACCTTGCCTTCCGATAACCGCAGGCCCACCATAAAACCGGGTGGCACTACTTTCCGGATCGCCACCAGACTTTCGGCAATGATGCGAAAACGGTTGGCAACAGCACCTCCGTATTCATCGTTACGAAGATTGGTATAAGCTGTTAAAAACTGATCGGGCAAATAACCGTTGGCCCCATGCAGTTCAACACCATGAAATCCGGCATCAACGGCATTCTTAGCCGCCTGCGCATAGCCTTCCACGGCAGCGCGTATATCCGCTACCGTCATGGCGGCAGGTATGGGAAATGGTCCATCTCCCCCACCATAGGAACGTAATTTTCTGCCCAGCGGGGTAACCACCGAAGGCGCCTGTGTATGTGTTAAGTGCTGGGATAACGCACCCGCGTGCATCAGCTGGGCAATAAATAAGCTGCCGTGTGCTTTTACTTTTTCTGCCAGCTGCTGCCAACCGGCTATTTGCGCCGGCGTTACGATGCCCGGCTGATGTGGATATGCCTGACTGGCAATGGTATCTGTATAAAGTCCTTCTGTGATAATGATGCCAAAACCACCTGCTGCAAATTTTTCATAGTAGGTATGCATAGCAGCGGTGGGTACCCCCTGTAACGTAGCGCTGGCGCGACTCATAGGCGCAACTACTGCACGGTTTTTCACCGTATGACCAGCCAGTTCAAAAGAAGCTAAAATCGGATGTGTTGTCATGGTCTGTTTGTTTACCGCAAAGTTGAGGGCTTGCCGGCTCACAGAAAATGACATATGGTAATGAATTTATGAAGGGAGATACCTACTCTCCTCTCGCCATCTTATGCCGTAAACGGCTCAGCGACTCCTTCGTAATGCCCAGATAGGCTGCTATCTGGTGTTGCGGCAACCGCGTTTCCAGGAAAGGATAGCGGCTCACAAACTCCTGGTATC
>NZ_DATCVJ010000121.1:0-2822 GCF_036566945.1 Chitinophaga sp.
CCGCTGATCGGGAACATGCGAATGGTTTTACCTCTGGGTAGTTCGGGCAGGGTAAATTTGGGCAGTGCGGC
Source organism: Chitinophaga sp. (assembly GCF_036566945.1). Lineage (GTDB taxonomy): Bacteria > Bacteroidota > Bacteroidia > Chitinophagales > Chitinophagaceae > Chitinophaga. The sequence continues at coordinate 72 of NZ_DATCVJ010000121.1, forward strand.
GATGAAACCGGGATCGCTGAAACCACTGCGATAGCCTGCTTTGGCCCTTGCCGGTACGTATTCCATATTCTCCTCATTGCTGTTATCTACCGTGATCGGCAAAATACGTATATGCCTGCCCGTGAGGTCTACTTTTTTACCGGCTTCCAGTTCTTCCAGCTGTACTTCCGGGATTTGAGACAGGTCCGTTTTGATGAGGAGGTCTATGTCGATCTGGAAAAAGCCCGAGATCAGCACCAGGTCTTCCATACGTGGATTGCGTGTTTTGCCGCTTTCCTGCGCAGTGATCTTGTTCCGGTTCAGTCCCAGTAAATCAGATAAGTGTTGTTGTGAGATCTTCTTTCGTGTCCGTAATAATTTCAGATTAGCGGCCCAGAAAAGGGGCTGTTTGTCCATGTTTTATATATTTATAATAAATTATATTTATAATTGACAAGGACAAATGTAGGGCTTTTTACTCATTTGGATGGAGTAAAAGGCTATTCAGCTGTTGGGAGAGAGATTCTCCATGGAGGTCTTTATTAAAAATCATCCCGGTAGAATCGATCAAATAATTCTGGGGAAGAAGCTTGATGCTATAGGCTTTGGCGGCCTGGTTTTTATCTTTCGTAGGGTCGGAGAGGTTAGTCCATACAAGACTATCTTCCTGGATGGCTTCCAGCAGATAGGCCCTGTCTGCCGGAGGGTCGAGTGCGATGCTGATAACGGTAAAACCTTTATCCTTGAACTGCCGGTATGCCTCGCGGACATACTGATGTTGGCGGCGGCAGGGTTCACACCAGGAAGCCCAGAAGTCGAGCAATACGGTTTTGCCTTTGAAGTCAGAGAGGCGTACCATTTTGCCGTCCATATCCGGCACTTCGAAGTCGGGAGCAGTATTGCCTACCGCAAGGTTACGGATTCGGGTGATTTCCTGCTGGAAGGATTTTCCTTCAGGGGTATTGCGTATTTCGGGTGTTAATGTTTGAAAGATGGGTTCAATCTGATCGGGATTTATCTGGACGCCGGCCACATCTTCCAGGGCCAGGAGACTGAGATAGGAATCGGGGTTTTCGGCGATATACTTTTGGAGCATCAGCTTTTTGGCTTCGAAGGCAAGTGCGTACCGCTGATTTATTTTCTGTTGAAATGCTTTATTGGCCTTTTGGGCAGCAGACGCTTTGTGAGCGGCTTTGTCGATCTGGGCAATCGATTTATCTACAGATTTGAGGGAATTGGTATACTCGATTTGCATGTCGTTGGTGGGGGAGATCACCTTGGCTTTGCTGATGTTTTCCTGCGTCTGTATTTTGGTATCCCCTTCTTCCAGGTAGAAGATTTTGACATCGGCATCGGGCGACAGTTCCATAAAGTTCATGGTAGATCCTTTGTGATTGAAGATGAGCATAGCCCGTATGGGACCGTCTACCATACCTTCAAAGCGAAATACACCATCGCGCACCTCTGCGGAGTCTATGATCAGTTTTTCATTGATTACCTGGTTAAGATATACTTTAATGGGGCTGCTTTGTTTGGTTACTTTGCCATTGAGCACAAACTTTGCAGGCTGTGCCATAATGAATACAGGGCAGCTTAGGAGGGCTAAGAGTGTTATTTTTTTCATAAGATACGTTCTACGGGCGAATCTATTGAGGAAATTTCTTCAATTCGTGTACGAAAGCATTTGTTAAGCAGTAATAACAAAAAATATGGCAAACCATAGTAAGTCCCCCCACATTCTGAATACTTCGACTAACCTGTTGGGCTTTTGTCTCATTGTACTTACTTCCATAAAAGTGGCCAGATTTAACCATGCCACCATTATTGATGATTGTACCGGCGTAGCGGCTATACTGCTAATGGCCAGTTGTCTGCTATCATTTTTATCGTTGAAAAGTAAAAATGAGAAGCAAAGTGAGCGATGGGAACAAATGGCCGATTATACTTTTCTTATTGCATTAATTTGTGTAAGTATTTCGATAGTTTTTGTATCTTTTAACATCTGGAGCTGATCATTCAGGGCCTTGTTATCCCGTTTCCAGGACATTTGTTGTTATCCTGTTACGGCTTATTTATCAGTAATACCCCTGTATGTTGAAGATTCGTTTGTATGAAGAAGCCAGAAAGATCTGGAATATCATGTCCGAGAGCAAGGACCCGCCCGACCTTACACTGGAGCTGGAAGTGCATAAAAAAGTACTGAGCTTTTTCCAGGTAGGTGATTTCTGCTATTTCATTTTTAATGCTGTCAGAGGAGAATTTGATTACGTGCACTCCGCCGTGCAGGATTTGTTCGGGTATCACCCCAACGAATGTACGGTATCCGCCATGGTGGATTATATCCACCCGGAAGATATGGGATGGTTTCTTGATTTTGAAAATGCTGCCGTGGAATTTTTTGCGGACTTACCGCCGGAAAAAGCATTGAAGTATAAAGTGCGGTATGACCTGCGGATACAGAAAGCCAATGGTGAGTACCTGCGTGTGATGCAGCAAACCACACCCCTTCAGCATGATGGGGAGGGCAAACTGCTTCGTACCCTGGTGGTACATACCGATGTTTCACATCTCAAAATGAACGGGCGTCCGATACTTTCTTTTATAGGACTGGATGGTGAGCCTTCCTACATGAATGTGGAGGTGAAAAAAGTATTTGTAACAGCAAAGGAAGTGCTGACTAAAAGAGAGAAAGAAGTACTTAAACTGATGCTGGGTGGACTGAGCAGCCGGGAGATTGGATTGAAGTTAAGTATCAGCAGGCAAACAGTAGAT
>NZ_DATCVJ010000122.1:0-5924 GCF_036566945.1 Chitinophaga sp.
TCGTTGTGGGTATAAATAGATTCCCAGGCGCCGGCAATAGGTACCGGTGGCACTTCCGAGTCGCCGAAATCGCGGTAGTCGCCCAGGTCATGTCCTACCCTGCTGCTAAATAAACAGCCGGGTTGCAGCCTGCGCAAACTATCGATCATGCTTTTGGTTTGTTCGGTGGTTAATCCACCGGGCATATCGAACCATACGAGTCCCAGCGGGCCGTAATTAGTGAGCAATTCTTTTAGCTGTGGTATGGACTTCGAACGATAGTAGTCCTGATAATCTTTCTCTTTTTTAAAGTCCCAGTTGTTGCCGCCGCCATTAGGTTCATGCCAGTCGAGGAACTGAGAATAATAAAATCCGAACTGGATGCCTTGCGCTCTGCAGGCGGCAGATAAGGCTTTCATGGGATCTTTCTTATATGGAGACGCATCTACGATATCGAAGTCCGTTACTTTGGAATCGAACATGCTGAAGCCTTCATGATGTTTGGCAGTGATCACCAGGTATTTGATCCCGGCTGCTTTGGCTGTTTCGGCCCATTCATTGGCATCGAAGCCAACGGGATTAAATGTCTGCGCTACTTTGGCGTATTCCACTGCGGGTGCTTTTGCGCGGTTCATGATCCATTCGCCACTGCCGTAATAGCTGCTGTCCTTCCAGCGCCCGGCCAGTTTGGAATAAAGTCCCCAATGGATGAATAGACCAAACTTCGCTTGCTGAAACCATTTCAGGCCCGGATGTGCCGGGTTAGCAGCAGCTCCTTTGTTCCACATATCAGGCATATCCTGTGCCTGCGTTTTCGCGTGCATGAGTAAGCATAACCATAATACTAAACATGGAATCCTGTGGGACATATCTCTGAATTTTTAGCAACCAGCCGTAAAAAATATACATAAGCACCGGTATATGCAAATGCATGGAAAATGGTATCAGGGAAAGGGAAAATGATACAATTAAACCCGCCATGAAGGTATTAACTAACGATTAACGAATATTCCCGGAAGTAATGGCTAATTTAGTTATCAGATAAGTTGGATAGCCTGAGCATGTATGTGACTTTCCAGATTAAGCAATCATCTTATTAAATTACTAACAGGCTATAATGTGTTATACGCATCTGGTGCAATACCAAGGTGCCATGTGAATGTTCTAAAAGCCTCTGCTGTATGTCATCAGCAGGGGTTTCTTATTTTACCCCCTTTAGTCTTCTCTCTCGTTATTTCAATTCTTGTTTAGGTTCAGTTAACTCTCTTAGTAATGCTTCCTCTTAATATTGGGGTATTGTTTTGTGTTCATCTTTTTAGGGAGAAGACCACATTCATGATAACTGAAAAAATGCATACAACTAACAAATATCTCAGCAGAACCTGTTGGCTTCTCCAGGCCGACGGGGTTATTTTATCGCTCATAAGCACTTCCGGTGAGAAGTTTCCATCCGGCATCCAGAGATAGAACAAAAACCCACAGATCCGACGATCATTGGGTTTTTGATTTAATCATCATCTAGCTACAGCGCCTTTGCGGTTTCCACTGCGAAGGCTTTTTTTGACACTAAAATGAATATATATTCACTTATCTTTGTAAGGTGAAACTGAAAGATGATAGAAAAGTAACGCAGATTTTCCAGGCATCGCTCAAGCTGGTGGCCAGGAAAGGGTTGTCAGGTATCACCATGGGCGACATCTCCAAAGAGGCAGGGATTGCCACCGGTACCCTCTACGTTTACTTTAAGAGTAAGGATGAGTTAATTAACGTGCTCTTTGCCGCCTGCAGGGAAAATTCTGTACAGGCCTCTTTTAAGAGCTATCAGCCCAACATCCCGTTCAAGCTTGGGTTCAGACATATCTGGCTGAACATCTTACGCTACAAGCTGGCTAATTTCGAAGAAGTCGTTTTCCTGGAGCAATGCTACCATTCGCCTTTTATCACTGCCGACACGCGGGAAAAAGCGCAGCAGCTCTCTGCCCCTTTCTATGAACTGATGGAAAGAGGGAAGAAAGAACAGCTGATTAAGGCTGTAGATACGGGACTGCTACTCACCTTCATGATAGGCACCATGAATGAACTGATAAAACAAACACACTACAGCGGTATTACATTGAACAGAAGCCGGGTAAACACCACTTTTGATCTTTGCTGGGACGCGCTGAAAGCATAAGTTAAAATGAATAATTATTCACAAACTAATATTCCCTGCATATGTCAGACATCATGATCGCAGTAGACCTGAGCAGCTTTTCAGAAAACCTGATCAGGACAGGCTTAGAACTGGCCCATAAAATGAATGCATCCGTGACCCTTTTTTCTGTAGTAGAAATAGGGATAGGCTTAGGTTTACCTGAGGCTGGTCCTGTATTTACAGATGATATCCCCGCACGCATCCGTGAAGTAGAAGAAAGACTGGAAGCCTACAAACAAAGTTATCCGGACAATAATAATATCAAGATCCTGGTTACCACCGGAAATCCTAAAAATGAAACGCTGGAACAGGCGCATGACGGGAATACGACCATGCTGGTAGTAGGTACGCATGGCAGAACCGGCCTGGATCATATGCTGCTTGGCAGCAATGCGGAATATATTATCCGCCATTCACGGATACCGGTGCTGGTGGTTCCTTACAATCAACAGGAACACTAACGGTGTCAATGGCAACTGGATCGCTCACCCTGGCCGTTATGCGGATGGGGACATAGCTGAAAGTATCCGACTCAAACCAACGCGGCTACCAACACTCAACAATCCATAAAACACCACAGCAACGGCTCTGCCTGTTGCAGCATCCCGGCGGCTTCGCCGGGATTTTTTATTCCTACGGTGCCGCATAAACGCAGGATAAAGCTTATATTTATAATGAATAATTAAAGTACACCTACGGTTCGAAAACCCTCCTACCAGCCCTCAAAACTGGTGTAGGATTTTTATTGCACACAACTTTCCCTTCATTTCCAAAGCTTTGCTATGAAGAAAAATTACTCCTCAAAAAGCCTGCTGCTGGTATTATTCTTTCTTTTATCTGCCCCAGCTGCCTTTGCACAGTTAAAAATTGGTGACAACCCCGCTACGATCAACAAAGCATCCCTCCTCGAACTGGAGAGTTTGCGCCAGGGCCTATTGTTACCACGTATTCCGGATACCACGCTGGCTCCGCTCAGCACGGCACCGGACGGGATGATCATTTATCACGTCCCCAGTCAGAGTTTAATGGTAAGAAGAGGTGGTTACTGGTCAAAATTGGTAGATAGCTTAAATGCTTCCACCGGTACCTGGCTGCTGAAAGGTAATGCCGCTACCAACCCTGCGAACAACTACCTGGGAACTTCCGACAACCAGGCATTGTCTATCCGCACCAATGCCACAGAAGCCATCAACATCAGCAGCACCCAAACAGTGGCGCTGAAACAGGTACCTGCGAGTGCCACCCTCATCAGCGTACTGATGATAGATCCCGCCACCGGCGTTATCAATCAGCGTAATCTATCTCCGGCCGCATTTACCGATGCGATCCGTACACTCAATGGGATAGCCAAACAAGGATTCACCATCAAAGCGGATACGCTGAATGCTGATTTTGGCGTGACCACCACCGCCGCGGATAGTACCATTTCGCTGAATATTCCGGTAGTAGGTACTGCCAGCGCCAGAACGGGTTTACTCACGTATGCAGACTGGCTGTCGTTTAGCAGTCGTCAAAAAGCTATTACCATCGGCTCATTTATTCTTACACCCGGTAGTCCCAACGGCCTGGTACTGGACGATGCTACCGGCACACTTTCATTGGTAGCCGCTACTGCTACTACCCCCGGCGGCGTATCTACGGTGGCTCAGATCTTTGCCGGCGCCAAAACATTTAACGACAGTGTGAGCGTAGGAACCGGGCTAGGCGTAACCGGACAGGCGACTGTAGGCAATGGCATCAAAGTAACGGCAGGTGGCGCCAACATTACCGGTAATGTTACGCTCAACACTGCCCCTCCTGCTGTAAGCACTGCTACCACCAGCGTTTTGTTCAGAAATCCGGTTACCGGCGCACTGGAAAAAAGAGATGTAGATTCCGCGGCATTTTCGGTAGGTATTCGTAGAATAAATAACCAGACAGGTCCCAACATTTATATTAAAACCGGCAAAGCAGGTACCGACATTGCACTGGATAGCACCAGCGTGACGAACACCCTTACCCTGAATATTCCTGACGCAAGTGCTACCGCCCGTGGTGTGGTCAATGATTCCACCCAAACCTTTGCAGGTTTTAAAAACTTCCGTGACACCCTGTCCGTGGCTAAAAATGCGATCGTGGGTGCAGGTACCGCGCCTAATTCCACCCTGCAGGTGAGTGGTTCCATGGCACTGAATATCCGCACTACCAGCAATAGCACGGAGGCACTGGCGGAAACAGATAATACCTTGCTGGTAAATGCAACAGGCGCTAATACTACCATTACACTACCGCCCGCAGCAAATATTATTGGCAGGGTGTACACGGTTAAAAAAATCTCCGGTACTATTGATAATGCAGTGACCCTGCAGCCTTCCGGTGGCGCCCAGATAGAAGGAGCTACTTCTTACGTGATCTATAACAATTACACCTACGTAACAATTCAAACAGATGGCACTAACTGGTATGTGATCAGAAAGTAAAACCTATTTATTGTTACCTGTAAATTGTTATTCATGTGGAAAGCAAGGATTAAAAGCAGCATACTGCTATGCGCGCTGCTATTGCTGCTTGCACAGGTGCATGCGCAACAGCTCAAGCTGGGAGATCCCACATCTTCCGCTATTAAAGCGGCATTGCTGGAATTAAATACTACTAATCAGGGGTTGTTACTGCCCCGGATTACAGATACAACGACAGCACCACTTCCCGCCTCTCCGGATGGCATGATCATCTATTACAAACCGGCCAGCAGCTTGCTGATCCGGCGAAATGGTTCCTGGTCAAAGCTGGCGGATAGCTCGGCGGTCAGCAACAATCAATGGCTGCTGACAGGCAACGCCCTTGCAGACAGTACTACCAAATTTATTGGCAGCACCAACGCAAACGCCTTTAATATACGCACCAACAATCTGGCACGGCTCACTATTTCCTCTACCGGTAAAGTAGGTATCGGTACTATTGTACCTACCTCTTTATTACAGGTAAAAACAGGCATTGCCAACACGTCCGGCGTACGCATGGAAAATCTGACCAGTGCCTCTACTGTAACAGCAGGTGCGGGCGCATTGGGCGTAGACGGCAGCGGAAATGTGGTCCGCTCAGCCACCGCACCCGTATTTTATAATGCAGGCGGCGTGGTATCACAGAATATTAAAATCTGGGCGGATTCTATTAGTCAGCCGGCATCACCACTTTCGAGCGGACAACTCGCCGTGGACATCTCCAATGCAGGGTTTACCAGGATCATGTCTATACAGGCAACCGCCAAAGGAGGCGCAGATGCTACCAATACACCGATTGTTTCCATACTGGGATATAGTTTAACGAGAATAAATTTTCTATTGATGGAAAGCAAAACCACCAATACCCTGCTGCTAAGCACAGCTGAAGGACTAGAACCCAGCGTTTCCAATACTACCAAAATATTTGTAGTGGTAGTAGGCTATTAAAAATAAAATGTTCATCAATTTCATATAATCATTAACGTTATAAAACGAAAGCATTACATATTAACGCTTTGCTTCACGCTGATCGCCCAATTGGCCATCAGGGCGCAATCGGCCACCTGGCTACACCCCAACGCGGGGATGGGTATATTCAGTGCAGACACCATTGCTGTTTTTGGAGATATGACCAATGAAGGCAATATTCTTGCTGTTACCGGATCCGTGGTCAACTTCTACGGGCTGCACTGGCGCAACAGCAGCAGCGCCAGCATACTCGATGAAAGCAGTGACGGCTTCAGTGCCGCCGGAGGATTATTCCGCTTCAT
>NZ_DATCVJ010000123.1:0-8672 GCF_036566945.1 Chitinophaga sp.
CTGATAGACGATGGCATCTACGCCTTCAGAGGTATTACCCTGGATGGCTTGAAAGGCTTCTTCCGCCAAAGCTATATTGCACCGACAGTAACGGCTGCGGCGCCACCACCACCACCGGCAGATACGAACAGTGCTTCGCTCCACCTGCTGCTGAAAAAACTGCAGATCCATAACAGCAGCTTCGTGTACTCCGATGAGGGCAGTGGCATTTCTACCGCCTGGAACATCGCGGCATTGCAACTTCGCAATAGCAGCATAGATCAGGATTCTACCCGCGTACAGGTGGGCGACCTGACCATCAGTAGCACCACCGGATTTGTAATGATGCTGCCCGGAAAAGACTCCATCCCCGCGGCGCCAAAAGACACGACACCAAATACCTGGCAGGTTTTCGCCACACAGGTTAATCTGGATAAACTGGCCCTCAAATATGATAACGGCGGACCCGCTCCTAAAGCCGCGGGCCCGGATCCTGATTATAACCACCTGATGCTGACCCAATTCTCCAGTAAAATCAATAATATCAGGTACAAGCCCGACAGCATTATTGTAGCTATAAAATCATTAACCGCACAGGATAAATCCGGCTTCGCCATCCGCAAAGCCAATATGGATGTACTGTTTACCCCACATACCCTGGCATTACGCAACTTCCTGCTGCAAACAAATAAAAGTATTCTCCGCAAACAGATCATTGTAACCGTTCCTTCATGGGCCGGCATTTCCGATAAACTGGATCAGCTGGGACTGGATGCCAACCTCGACTCTGTGCATATAACACTGGGAGAATGGCTGCCCTTCGTTCCCGATGCACGCAAAAACAAATCATTTGCACCACTCTGGAAAAAGGAATTAACGCTCGCGGCTATATTAAAAGGCACACTCGGCGAGCTAAACATCAAACAATTATATATCAATGACCATGAAGGCAACCTGATTAAAGCCGATAATGGTCAGGTATTACACGCCACCAATCCGGACCTGCTCAGCGCCAATCTGCCAAACCTTTATATTCAATCCGGCAACAAACCGCTGCGCTCCTGGCTACCCGCCGGAACCTTGCCTGATACCCCCCGCATACCAGAGCATATGCTCATTACCGGTATGTTCAAAGGAGGCATAAAAGATCTGACCACACAGCTGCAGCTCAAAAGCGATTACGCCAATGCCAACATCAATGCGCACCTGGTAAATATAACAGACAGTATCCGCAGCAGCTATACAGTAAGCGTTCCTTATTTCCGCGCCAACCCAGGTATCATGCTTTATGATACCACTTATGGGTGGATGTCAGGAAATTTAACGGCTACCGGTCAGGGATATACGATTAATAAAATGGTGGCTAAAGCAGCCATCCAATTAAACGAGGCTACCTATAACGCCTATACGTACAACGATGTAAATGTAAATGCCGATATCAACAATGGCGCCTTTCAGGCACAGGGAGAAAGCGCCGACAGCAGTATTACCGCTACGTTTGACATTAGCGGTCAGCTGATTGATACCACCATACAGGACCTTAAAGTAAACATGGACCTGGCTAAAGCCGACCTGTACGCCACACACTGGTACACTGAACCGCTCACCATACAAGGCAAGCTGATCGCCGATTTCAACAGCATTGAACCGCAACGTATCGAAGGAAATGCCTTTTTAACGAATTGGCAAATTGCGACCAACGGACAGGTATTTCCCCTGGATAGCATTGCGCTCCTCGCCAAATACGAGGATCAGCAATACATTACATTAAAAAGTCCATTTGGCTTAATCAATGCCTACGGACATATAGATTACACCAAAATAGGCAGCGCCTTTTCCGGCGTTATCAACAAACCATTGCTGCCAACAGATTCTGCTAACATCATAAAAATTCCGGCAGGTCAACTCCTCGCATGGAATGCCTCGCTGATATGGCCTAAAAGCCTGCAGCCCATGCTACCAACCCTGCGCATGGAAGTGCCGCTGGTAATGAATGGTCGTTTAAACAGCGACAGCAGCCTGCTCGTACTGCACGCCAATCTACCGAAGGTCAACTATGATTCTATTCAGGTAGATAGCCTCCGGTTGTATGCACACATCCTGGATACCGCCATGCAAACCAACGTTTCGCTGGCCCATATGGCACATCCTACGTTTCCGCTATACCACACTTTTCTTATTGCCAACGCTAATACCGGGGTAGTAGATTTTAATCTGCAGCTGGATGATCTGCAAAGAAAACCCAAATATAAACTGGGCGGCATATTCACTTTCCTGAAAGAAAATGCCATGCAGCTATCGCTGAAACCAGGCCTGCTGCTCAACAAACAAACCTGGACAGTAGCAGACAATAATATCCTGCGCATCAAAAACGGCGCGCCAGATACCGCTAATATCAAACTGTCTCAGGGAGAACAATCCATACAAATAGCCACACTGCGTGATACTGGTGCTGTACCCGCATTACAGGCCCAAATTGCCAATTTCCAGCTGTCTACCATCACAGGACTGCTGGCCACAGATACCTTACTCGCCAATGGCATACTGAATGCAGAAGCCTCCGTACACAACTGGGATAAATCTCCCCTGATCCATGCTACCCTGAAAGTAGACAGCCTAACGGTAAAGAATACACGCATGGGGACACTGGATGCCAATGTGGAAAATAATGGCCCTGGTCAATACAAGCTCACTGCAGGGTTGAGTGGCAACGACAACGATATTAAAGTAGAAGGTACTTACGACAGTACCATCAACGCGCAATTGAACATTAATAAACTGAGCATGGCTTCCATGGAACCATTTACCATGGGCAACGTCACTAAAATGTCCGGTAGCGCCAACGGTCAGTTCAATATCGCGGGCACCCCATCTGCACCGAAAGTAACTGGAAGCCTGCATTTCGACAATGCCACCGGAATGGTGACCATGATCGGCAGCACTTTCCACTTGCCGGATGAAGATATTGTGATAGACGAGAGAGGAATACTGCTCAACAACCTCGTGGTAGCTGATAGCGCCAATAATGAACTCGTGGTAGATGGCCGTATCAACACAAAAGATTTCACCCGTTACAATTTCAATCTTGAAGTTAATGCTGATAACTTCATGGCACTCGGCCGCCAGCAAAACCCCGATCAGTGGATTTACGGCCCGGCGTACATAGATAGCAAAGTAAAAATCCGTGGCTCGCTGGATCTTCCCAGGATTGATGCTACCATAAAACTCCGCGATAAATCCAGCGTTACCATGACCTTGCCGCAGGATGAACCCGGACTGGCCAATAGGGAAGGAGTGGTGGAATTTATAGACCCGTCACAACCGATAGACTCTGCCTTGCTGGCCAGACAAGACAGTTTAAAATACCGGACCACCCGGCTAAAAGGAATGTACCTTTCCGGCACGCTGGATATTACGCCGGAATCAACAATCAAAATCATCATCGATTCGCAGAACGGTGATTTTGTACAGGCAAAAGGTACAGCCAGCATCAATGCCACCCTGGATCCGAGCAGCAAGTTAAGTCTTACAGGCCGGTATGAAATAGCTGAAGGTAAGTACGAAATGTCGCTGAATCAACTGATCAAACGTTCTTTTGATATTGAAAAAGGCAGCTTTATTTCCTTTAATGGAGATGCTAACAGCGCAGACCTGGACATCACCGCCAAATACACGGTAAATGCACCCGCCTACGACCTGGTGGCCGATCAGCTGCAAAGCATGAGTGCAGAACAACGCAACATGTATAAACAGCGCATGCCTTTTCAGGTGTTTCTGATGATCAAAGGCAGCCTGCTAAAACCGGATATCAGCTTCCGCCTGGACTTAGCGGAAAAAGACAGGAATACACTGAGCGGTACACCTTACAATCGCCTGAAGCAAATTAACCAGGTGCCTTCCGAACTGAATAAACAGGTGATGGGACTCCTCGTGTTGAATTCCTTCATTCCAGATGATCCCATGAGTACCCTCGACGGTGGCTCCGGTGGCGGAGTAGGACAAGCGGCTAAAAACAGTGTGAGCAAGATCCTGTCTCAACAACTCAATAGTTTAGCCGGCAACCTGATAAAAGGCGTAGACCTCAATTTTGATTTACAAAATCAGGAAGATTATTCTACCGGCAGCGCCCAGGAAACAACCAATTTGAAAGTAGGCGCTTCCAAACAACTGTTCAACGATCGTTTAAGCGTTTCCGTTGGTTCAAATATTATGTTGCAGGGCAACCAACAAAATGCCAGCTCGCTGATTGGTGATATCTCTGTGCAATACAAACTTACACGTGATGGCCGCTACAGAATCCGGGTATACCAAAACAATGACAACACCACCGTTATTGACGGACAAGTAGTAGAAACCGGTGTTGCGTTTGCATTGGTGATGGATTACGATGAGTTCAGGGAAATCTTACACCGCTCGAAATCTGACGCTCCAAAGCAGAAGACTTCCAAAAAGAAAAAAACTAAAAAGGACGATAAAAATACGACAACGCCCGATGCGAAAAGCAAATAGCCATATCACCATCTTCTTCTGTATACTGTTTTGCCTGGGATACCTGGTGATCAGCTCCTGTAGCACCACACGTACAGTCCCGGAAGGTGATCGCCTATATACCGGCAGCGATGTAAAGTGGATAACAGATACGGTGACGAAGAAAAAACCACGTGATTACAGCACGCTCGTGGATGGAATGACAAAAAGAATTCGTCCTGGCAGGAACCGGAGATTTTTGGGCATGCCTATCAAGCTGTGGCTCTACAACTTAGGCAACGAGCCTAAAGGAAAAGGTCTTAACTATTTACTCCGTAAAAAATGGGGCGAGCCACCCGTATTACTCAGTCAGGCTAAACCAGATTATACCTCAAAAGTACTGGAAGGCTACCTGGTTGATAATGGCTATTTCCAATCGGATGTTGTTTCTGCTGTTAAAAATTCCGGTAAGAAAAAAGCTTCCATAATTTATACCGCTACGCCTAATCACCGGTATACCATCAAAACCGTTGCTTACATTACTGATACCAGCGCCATTGGCCGAAGTATGAAAGAGACCCGGCTGGAAAGCTCGCTGATAGTGGGAGCACCGTATTCTCTTGATTCTATCAAGGCAGAACGGGAACGCATACACGCTATGTTAAAAGAACAAGGCTACTATTATTTTACACCGGATTATTTACTGGTGCAGGCAGACAGTACCCAAATGGGTGAAGTAAATCTGTTTGTAAAAATAAAAGATAATACACCCTTGGCGGCATTGCGGCCATATCGGATGCATGATATTACCTTGTTTCCTGATTACTCCCTGGACAATGACTCCGGCTCTACCCAGGGCACTCCCGTAAGATATAAAGGACTATACATCGTTGATTCTGCAAAACGTTTCAAATCTACAGCATTTGATCGTTCTGTATTTTTACGGCCCGATAGCTTATATCGCCTCAGCTCCCATAATATTACGCTGCAACGATTGATTAATCTCGGAGTATTCAAGTTTGTAAAAGGACAGTTTTCACCAGTAAGAGATACTTCAATACATAATATTCTGGGGGGTGATCCTAACCTGCCAGGCAGAAGAAATAATGCTGGCAGAACGGATACTTCCGGCCGCGGTAACAGAAGAGACCCCACCTACTCCCGTGATACTGCCCTGGCCAGTAACTACAGGGCTATGGTGAATAACCGGATCTCCCTGGATAGTGGATGGCTGGATGCAAAATTTTACTTAACACCCTATAAGCGCCGGTCGCTGCAAACAGAGCTTCGGGGTACTTCCAAGTCCAATGGATTTATTGGATCTGAAATTAGGGTAACAGCTAAAAACCGCAACTGGCTGCGTTCTGCCGCATTACTGGAAATTGGGTTACGTGGCGGGCTGGAATGGCAAACCGGCAACAAGAGTGCAGGAGGATCTAATTCTTATGGGTTTGGTGCAGATGCTGCTGTGACCTTTCCACGATTTATAACGCCTTTCAGAGGGTTGAATATACGCACGCCGTATGTACCCAAAACGCGGATTAGCGCCAGTTACGAATTATACAGCAGAGCAGCGCTGTATAACCTTAACGCATATACGCTGCAATTAGAATATCTGTGGCAAAGAACACAATACCTGAGTCATATTTTTGCGCCCATTGCCATTACATATGTACTTCCTACTAAAACCACGCCGGCCTACGACAGCATACTGGTCAATGATCCAAGCCAGCGTGCTTCCATTGAAAAGCAATTTATCCTGGGAGGTAATTATACCATCACATTTAATAATCAACGTCCCAATCGGGTCCATACTTTTTACCTAAGCGGTAACCTGGACATTTCCGGTAATCTGGCCGGATTATTAATACCCAAAAACGATACTGGTCAAAGAACCATACTGGGTAACTCCTTTGCGCAATATGAGCGGCTTACTTTAGAAGGTCGCCATTACTGGAGCATCGGTAGGGGCAAGCAATGGATTAACCGGCTGTTACTGGGATATGGTTTGCCTTACGGCAATTCCACGACCCTGCCATTTGTAAAACAATTCTTCACCGGTGGTAGCAGTAGCATCAGGGCTTTCAGGGCGCGTACGCTGGGTCCCGGATCTTACTATAACAAAGCGCAGGATACCGCAGTACTACTGGCCAACGAGGCTGGGGATATCAAATTGGAGTTCAACTCGGAACTACGTATACACGTGGCCAGCGTATTTAATGTAGCTGCTTTCATAGACGCTGGTAATATCTGGCTGCAAAAAGATGTCCCGGACAAACCCGGAAGTAAATTTGAATTCAGTTCCTTCTACAAGCAAATAGCAGTGGGTGGGGGTGTAGGCTTACGTATAGATGCCTCTATTGTGGTGGTGCGCCTCGATCTGGCCATGCCGTTCCGCGTTCCTTATTTGCCGGAAAATGAGCGATGGGTATTGAATAAAATTAATTTCGGTGACCCGGATTGGCGCAAAAAGAATTTAATCCTCAACATCGCCATCGGATATCCGTTTTAAAGTAATAAAAATTGATGGGGAGATGATACCATGCTGCTCGTCTCCCCATCAACGTTTTTCAGAGCACATCTTTCAGGTGCTTATAGTTTGATTTTACGGCATCAAATACATCCTCATATCTTCCTCCCAATATCAGTTTCCCCATCCACAGCGCAAATCCCTTCATTTGGGCAAATTCCACTTTAGGTGGCATGGCCAATGATTCGGGATTAGTAAACACATTCACCAATACTGGCCCCGCTGTTTTATTGGCTTGTGCCAGCACCGTTTCTACGTCTTCCGGCTTGTGAATGGTAAAGGCTGTAAATCCCATGGCTACCGCCACTGCAGCAAAATCAGGATTCACCATGTTCGTTTGCCAATCCGGTAATCCGGCTACCTCCATTTCGAGTTTTACCATGCCTAGCGCGCGGTTATTAAACACAATTACTTTTACAGGAAGATGATACTGTTTAATAGTCATCAGATCTCCAAGCAGCATAGTCAATCCCCCGTCTCCGCATAAGGCAAATACTTCCCGGCCCGGTTGTGCCAAAGCCGCACCTATGGCCTGAGGCATGGCATTAGCCATAGAGCCGTGGTTGAATGACCCTAACAAGGTTCGTTTCCCGGTACCTTCCAGGTAACGTGCAGTCCATACGTTCGTCATGCCGGTATCCACCGTAAATATGGCATCATCGGCAGCCACCTTATTCAGCGTAGCCGCTACAAATTCGGGGCTGATAGCATCTTCTTTTCCCTGATCGTCTACATAAGTCTGCATTTTTTTCTGCACCTCCTGATAAAACTCCACCATAGCATCGAGGAAACTACGATCCGTATTTTCTTTCAGTAAGGGCAGCAATGCCTTCAACGTATCGCTGATATCGCCACAAAGCCCCATTTCCAACACGGCCCTGCGCCCGAGCCGCTCCGGCTGAATATCTATCTGCACTATTTTAGCCTTTTCCGGGATAAAGGGCGTGTAAGGGAAGTCTGTCCCCAGTAACAACAATACATCCGCTTCATGCATACTTTTATAGGCCGACGCCAGCCCTAACAGGCCCGTCATCCCAACTTCGTTGGGGTTATCGTACTGAATACCCATTTTAGCGCGAAATGAATAGGCTACCGGTGCCTTTAACAGACTGGAGAGGGCTACTACCTCATCATGCGCAGGAACGGCGCCCAGTCCGCAATAAATGGCTATTTTCCCGGCACCGTCCAATAAGTCCGCCAACTCCTGTAATTCCTGAGCAGAAGGGCAAATAACCGGACGGGGATGATACAACCTGGTAGCGGTAGGTATATCCTTTGCATCAGCGGCCGCCACATCTCCCGGTAAACCAAACACGGCCACCCCATGTTTATGCACTGCATGTTGCAAGGCCGCCTGCATCATACGGGGCGCCTGCTCTGCAGTAGTGGCCACCTGGTTATAACAACTGCAGTCCGCAAATAATTTGATGGTATTCGTTTCCTGGAAATAATCGCTTCCAAATTCATTGGTGGCGCAGGTCGATGCTATGGCCAGCACAGAAGCGCCGGAACGATGTGCATCGTATAACCCATTGATCAGATGTACATGCCCGGGCCCACTACTACCTGCACAACAAGCGAGTCCGTTTAATTGTGCTTCCGCCCCGGCTGCATAAGCACCCACCTCTTCATGTCTTACATGTATCCACTGTATCCTGCCATCACGGCGCACGGCATCATTTATATGATTTAAACT
>NZ_DATCVJ010000124.1:0-2073 GCF_036566945.1 Chitinophaga sp.
CTACTGGAAAAGTACCTTCCGCCTGGATCCCTGTGCGTTAATGACCAGCCTGAGAATGCCCGTATTAATAGTGGGCGGTGCAGCCGATGTACAGGTGTCGCCCGCGCAGGTAACCATGCTGCAGGACTGTAAACCAGGTACCAACCTGGTGTTGATAGAAGGGATGACACATGCCTTGAAAAATAGTAACGGCATTTCGCCGGATAAAAAGACGCCATTACCTTTATCGCCGGAATTGGTGCCAGCACTCGTGGCTTTCATCAGAAAATAATTATTTTTTCAGACACTAAGGGTTTATCACCATTCAGGTGTATTACGGGTAGATATAACAGCAAACGGGCCATTGGAGAAAGATAAACACAATGACAGACTGACTTTACTGGTAGAACAATACTTTCATCACCACTATGAAGGGTTGCACCGTTATGCCTTTACCATCCTGAAAGACAACGATAGCGCCAAAGATGCCGTGCAGGCGGTATTCCTGAAATTATGGGAGAAAAGAGACACACTGGACGAAGAGCAATCTGTAAAATCATACCTCTACACGGCGGTATATCATTATTGCCTGAATATAAAAAGACATGAAAAGATCAAAGCAAGATATGTAACAGAGCGTGACAACACCGATCACGATAAAGCCGATCTGCTGGTCAGCAAAGAAATCAATCGTCAGATCATGGACCACATCGCCGCACTCTCGCCTCAATGCCAGCTGATTTTTACAAAAAGCCGCTTTGAAGGCAGGAAGTATGCAGACATTGCCGCAGAAATGGGTCTGTCCATAAAAACCGTAGAAGCACAGATGGGAAAAGCACTAAAGATTTTAAGGGCAAAATTATTTGATATTATGATCAGCCTTATGATATTATTTTTCCTATAAAAAATAAAAGTATAAGTACAACTTTACAACTAATGAATAAGCCCGGTCACATACAAGTTGATGATGAAATACTGGCAAAGTATCTTTCCGGAGAAGCTTCTCCGGAAGAAGCCATGGCGGTGGATGATTGGGTAAATGAGGCCAGTAGCAACCGCGTTTTATTGGAACAGGCCATGAGCGTGTGGGCGCAAACAGCCGCCGGCACTGCCTGGCAGTTGCCCGATAAATTGCAAGTATTAAAGCGCATCAGGCAAGCCGGAAAACCGGCCCAAACAGCTACCGTGAAAATGCTCCGCTGGGGCATCGCCGCGGCCGTGCTGATCCTGTTAGGCGCGGCTGGCGCGTATTGGCTGCTGCATCCCACACCGGCCACCATTACCGATCCGCTGGTAGTGCGACAGGCGCATCAGCAACTGCTGCGGGATACACTGCCGGATCATTCTGTGGCAGAAATCAGCAGCGGCGCTACTGTAAAGTACACGAAAGACTTTGCAGGCCACACCCGCAGTGTTCACCTAACCGGAAACGCCGGTTTTGATGTCACCGCCGATCCTGCAAAACCATTTGTCGTAAGCGTGGGCGATATACAGGTAAAAGTATTGGGCACCGTTTTTTACGTAACAGAAGACCCGGCCACCATCGCCGTGGCAGTAACATCCGGCGCGGTGAGTATGTACAGAAGCGATAGCGGCATTACGGTGAAAACAGGCGAAACCGGCTATTACAATAACACCACTCGCCGCTTTCATTTGAAGATGGCAGACGGCAGTGAAATAAAAAGATCTTTTAATTTTACAAATGCTCCCCTGAAAGATATCGCGGCGCAACTCGAAAAAGCCTATGGTGTCAGGATCGTTTTTAATAACAAAAAACTGGAAACCTGCACCATGAGTAGCTCTTTCGACAATAAATCAATGCGATTCATTTTTGAGGTGATATCAATTACGTTGAATGTTCAGTATAAGATCGAAGAAGATACCGTGTTTATCAGTGGCAATGGATGCAATTAAGTATTATGTAGCTACGCTGTTTATCACCATTGTAACGGCCTCCCTTTGCAGCGCACAGCAAAGTCGCATCAACCTGCAGCAAAAAATTGTAGTGCCTGCAACAACGATTCGTTTCGACTCGTTGCTCAGTGTCGTGAGCCGTCAAACCGGCGCGAAGTTTTCGCTGAACACCAGTAAATT
>NZ_DATCVJ010000125.1:0-5287 GCF_036566945.1 Chitinophaga sp.
TCTTCCAGCGAAATGATGGTTTCAGTGCGTTCTATCCCTTTAATATGTTGCAGATCGTCCTGTAAAATTTTACGTAATTCTCCACTGTCTTTACAAATGATTTCCGCAAACATGCTGTAGGAACCGGTTGTATAGTTTAACCGTACAATCTGCGGAATCTTTAATAATTGTTTCGCTACATTTTCATACAGGGAACTTTTCTCGAGGTAAATGCCAATGAAGGCCAGTACATCGTAACCAATGGCCCGCAGATTTACCTGTAAACGGGTACCTTTGATCACGCCCATTTCATGCAGCTTTTTGATGCGTACATGAATAGTACCGCCGGAAACAAAGAGCTTTTTTCCTAACTCTGCGTAGGATATCCCGGCATCGGTTGACATTTCCGAGATGATTTGTAGGTCTAATTTGTCAATATTTAATGAGTGGCTCATTTTTGCAACGCAATTTAGAATATTTTCTAAAAATAGGTATTTTTTTGAAATAATCGCAAAATGGATTGCTATAATGCCCTTTTTTATTTTAATACCAGTTTTGCCTGCCCTTTTAAACCCATGAATGGTTGATTTTATAAGGCATATAAGGAGTCATAATTTTTAACTAAATTGATGAACAGATGCTATTATCCCTTGTAAAATACAATCCATGAAAGCTAATGTGACAAGTAGAACAGCCCAATACATGGCCCTGTTCAGGGCATTAGAAACTACCCGGCCCAAAGATCAACGACTTTTTACAGACCGCTTTGCCGCCTGGTTCCTGGACAATGGTTTGAGAACAGGGGTGTGGTTATGCCGCATTCCCGGCTGGAGGGCCATTGCAGAAAGGATTATCCGTAAAAAAATTCCTGGTGCATTGTCTTCCGGCATTGCACGCACAAAATATATTGATGACCTGCTGCAACAGGCGGTGACCAACGGTGCGCAGCAGGTATTTATTCTGGGAGCAGGTTTTGATACCCGCGGATTACGTTTACCATTCCTGGAGCATCTTAAAGTAATAGAGATCGATCATCCTAATACAGCGGCGTATAAACTCGCCAAACTACGCGCACATAAAATCCCCGCCAAAGTATTTTATCATCAGATCGACTTTAACAAGCAAAGTCTGGATCAGCTGGGCGCATTAAATAATTTCGATTTTACGCTGCCCACCGCCATTATCTGGGAAGGCGTCACCAACTATCTGAATAAGGAGGCGATAGACAGCACCTTTGCATTTTTGCAGCGCTTTGCGCCCGGTTCTGTCGTGATTTTTACCTATGTACATCAGCAGGTACTCCAGGAACCAACCGCCTTCTATGGCGGCGAAAAATTGCTGCAGGACGTAGCTACACTGGAAGAGCGATGGACCTTTGGTTTTGAGCCGGCGGCTTTACCCGGCTACCTGAAGTCCTTTGATTTTATGTTGGAAGAAGATCTGGGGGCAACCGAATACCGGGAACGATATTTACCTGAACGCTCCGAAAAGGGATATGAATTTTATCGGGTGGCCTATGCCCGTCGTATGGCGTCTAAGGACGAATAGTTAACAATGCCGTTTTTCTCCACGCCCGCTCCGTATTCATGCTATATAATTCCCGCCAGGTATGCCATTCTTCCACGGCGCTAATGCCGGTTAAGAAGGTAGTAACGCTTAGCCATAAACGACTATGTAGTAATATGGAAGGCAGCGGAAGAAAGAACAACAAAAAGGAAAGGGTCAAATCGCCCATACGCTCACGCAGGGCGGAATCCCGGGCCATATTAAGTGGAAAGCCGGCTATGCTGCTGGTAGCATGATGATAAATCAGGTGTAATATGCTGAGGTAAATGGAGGCCAGTGAAAGGGTTGCCGTAAACATCTGTATGGTATTTTATACAAATGTAGCCGGGCTCGTATCCGGGGTAAATAGCCGGCAGGCGGGTGGCGGCCTGGTTCCGGTAAACGTGGGGAAATTTCCGGTGAAAAATATGCTCAGGCACTCCCATGTAAGGCCAGTTTCTCGCGAAGCAACTGGCAAAGCTCTTCAAACTTAGTAGGCTTGGTAACGAAATCAACGGCTCCCATAGACCTGGCCATGCTGATCTCATGCGGTTCATCACTGGTAGAATAAATGATGACAGGGATATGTTTAAGCGTAGCAGAGGCCTTTATTTTCTGTAAAAACGTTAGCCCGTTCATTAAAGGCATATTCATATCCAGGAAGATCAGGTCCGGCGTACAAACTGCCGTCGTTAACTGATCGAGGGCATCCTGTCCGTTACCCGCCGCCGCAAAGGAAATGTGCTCCCTTATTGTATGGAGGGCCAGCTTGAAAAATTCCTGATCATCCGGATCATCATCCACAAGCAACAGGGTCGTTATTTCCTGGGGATTATTAGCGCTCATATATATCATTGCTGCAAGAATACTAATGTACGCTTTATTCCTGTTATATGGCTGAGAAGGTTATCAAGCCCTGTAGCTAAACCTTTTAGCAGGTGCGCTCAAAAATAATTAGTGGCTATTGTCGTAATAGGTATTGTCTTTCACTATTTTTCCATCTTCCACCGTAAATACAGTACACATAGGAAGCTTCCACTTTTTACCGTCAGCACCGGTGCCGAACGACACAAATTCAACGGTGATATGGTTTTTGTCGCCATACATATTCACCACTTCATCCTGCACATCAGGAAACATCTGCTGTAACTCCTGGTATTTTTTGATGGTTGCTGCACGGGTATGTTGCACCGGTTCCAAACCCAGGGAAGGATCCAGGAAAGTGGCAGTGTCTTTGTAGCAAGCGGCCATCCGGGTCCAGTCGTGATCATTAAAGGCGTCAAAGAGTTCTTTTACCACCACGGTATTGGCGTTGGCAAGACTGATTTTACCGCCGGGTTGAACGCATCCGGCAAAGGAAAGGACAAGAAGCAGATACAGGCAATTTTTCATACAGGATGTATTTTGAGCATTTACAAAATACGAAGAAGCACGCGAAAACAGATTTATAATTTAAATTTGTACCTTAATTTTAAATCCCGATTTTATGGAGATGTCACAGCCCGATCCGGAGTTGCTGCAACAGTTGGTAGTGATGAAGATGCCATTTGGTAAGTATAAAGATGTAATCCTTTGTGACCTTCCGGTGAGTTACCTGGAATGGTTTCAACGCAAAGGCTTTCCGAAGGGCAAGTTGGGCATGCTGCTGGAAACCATGCTGGTGATTAAAATGAATGGACTGGCGCAATTGCTTGATCCCCTGAAAAAGAAAAGATATTAAACAGCTTTTAGCTATTAGCTTTTAGCTTTTAGCAAAAATGCAGCGGAGACATTAGCGTAGTTGATCGTTTAACTTTCGCTGTTTGTTCTCCGCTGCATTTTTGCTAAAAGCTAATGGCTAAAAGCTGTTTCAGAACCAACTGGTGTTCTGTTCTTCCTCTTCATGGGAACCGGCAACATCTGCCGGAGCCGATATTTTTACTTCTTCGGGTTCGGTAGTATGTTCATTTTTTTGAACCGGCTGTACGTTTTTACGGATAGCACCTTCCACCACAGCCCCTTCTTCTATTTCAAGTACCATCGCATTTACATCTCCCTTTACCAGGGCTTTGTTGCTGATATGCGCTTTATTACTGATGTAGACATCGCCATACACTTTTCCATGCACTACCAGATCGGTAGCATAAATATGGCCGCGTATACTTGCCGTTTCACTCACAACCAGTTTACCACTCGTCTTTACATCGCCCCGCACATTGCCATCTATCCGGCCAGAAACCGAAGCATCAATGCTACCATTTACGGATACTGTTTTGGGAATACGGAAAGCTCCGGGAACAATTATATTTCGGAAAATATGCCTGACGTTGATCACACGTAAATATTAGAGGGTGATGGGATTGGGATTCAAATTCGGAGTCGGTGTGGCACTCGCTGTATGCTGCACCTGATCTTCAAAAGTAGAAACAATAGAGCTGGAGTTGCCAAGATCCAGACCTACACTTCTCTGTGGTTTGTTATCTGAAATTCTTAATGAATTGTAAAGATAACCGATACTCATCAGTTTTTCAGGTTCAGGTGCTACTTCTACCGGAATAAAGTCACGGAATTCTTCTACAAAAGCATCCGTCAGCTCACGATAGTGGGCGCCACCACCCATCAGGTAAATTTTTTCGCAGGTTTCAAAATCCAGATCCGTGAAGTAACTACGCATCAGCGGAGATACTACCTCTTTGTAATATTGGGTCAGCACACCCTTACGCATATCACGCAAATCAATACGCTTGCGATTAGTGAAGATAGAACCTTTCATAAAGGCATCATCCACCTGGTGCTCATTTTTCATTTCCAGGTAATGTTTCTGATTCAGCTCACGGGTCAGATTATTAATCGCATAGCGGATACCATGAGAACTGAAACAGGTACGGTGAATCAAACCATCACCAGTAGCCATGCCACCTTCAATGGTGCCGAATCCAAAACTGATGGCAATGAAGTTATCCAGTTGCGGCTCGTTGATGGTTTTCTTTAATCCGATAATACCACCCACGATTTCCGGGATCACTTCATATTTCTCAATATCAAACATAGCTTTTTTGAAAGAGCCTTTGGTATTGTAGGTTTGTGTATCGTAGTCTATCAGGAAATGTCTTTTACTTAAAAACTGCTCAGCGGCCGTTTTGTAAATGTTATAGGTAGAGAACGGAAAACCAACTGTCAGGGCAATAGGCTGTTGTACTTTATCAATAGTATTTAACAAAGCCGCTTTAAATAATATTTCATAATCTTCCTCAGACGGCGCCGCATTGGTGACCCTACCCGGATTAATACCACCTCTTCTGGCAAGGTTGCCCACCAGGTACCAGGTGTCATCCTTTTTAATTTTTAATCCATTGAGCAAGTCCTTACTTGAATTTTCTGTGTTTCCAAATGCGGTCTCAAATACGCTTGGGAAGCTGGTTGTAGATACTTTCATAGTGCTTTGTTATAAATAACGAATGTAGCCGTGACTCTCCTGCAGGAGGGTTTTCATCGGGATTGAAATAGCGGTTAAAGATATAAAATATTAGAACAAGGGGATGACAACCAATGAATTTACGCTAAATTTAATACAGCCATGTTGAATTTCAAAATAGAATGGGGAGGGAAGGCCTTCGGCCTTTGTCTTTTTCAGGATTATACTGATTAGTAAGATTATGATGATTGTCTTGATGATATCCTTTATTGATATATCATTTTATTTACGCTTTCAAAACGAAATAAATCAGCGCAATCATTATAATCAGCATAATCCTGAAAAAGACAAAGGCCGAAGGCCTTCCCC
>NZ_DATCVJ010000126.1:0-2372 GCF_036566945.1 Chitinophaga sp.
CACAACTGCAGGCAGAAACGGCCTTGCCCGGAGAAGTGCCCCGGGTGTTTTCGCTCCGTAAAAAAGTAGGGTGGGCGGCGGCCGCCCTTACAGGCATTTGCCTGATGGCAGCGGGTTGGCTGACCTGGTTTACCAAAGGGATAACGCATCAGCCGCTGGCCAATAATGAAGTCACCACCCACGAAGGCTCCCGAAGCAAAATAAAGCTGCCGGATGGCACCGCCGTTTGGCTGAATGGAGGGAGTAAACTTACCTACAGCGATGACATGAAACATGCGCTTACCCGGGAAGTATATCTCACAGGAGAAGCTTGTTTTGATGTGGCCAAAGATGCCGGTAAGCCCTTTATTATACATACCCTGAAAATGCAGGTGAACGTATTAGGAACGGTATTGAACGTACGTTCCTATAGTAACGAAAGCAAGGCTGAAGCCACGCTGGTAAGCGGTAAAATAGAAGTGCTGATGAAAGAAGTGCCAGGGCAGCGGATAGATCTACAACCAGGTGAAAAACTAATTATCTATAATAATCAACCAGCAAAAAAATCAAAGCAGCCGGTAGTACATTATAGCGTAGCCAACGCCGGGAAGCTGCCAGACGATTCCATACTATTGGCAGAAACTTCCTGGATAGAAAATAAGCTGGTATTTAATGATGAAAAAATGCCGGACATCCTGCGGAAAATGGAACATTGGTACAATGTATCTATTCAGGTGAACAATGAAAAAATTAACGACAGCCACTTTACCGGCTCATTTCAGAATGAAACGATTGCAGAAGCCCTCACCGCTATGCAACAGATTCACCATTTTCAGTTTACAATGAAAGGCAAGCAGGTTATTATCAATTAAAAACCACCATATGATTACTTAATACCAGTAATAAAAAACGGGAAATGCGCTAACATTCCCCGTTTGAATTTGTCAACCAAAGCCGGCTGATGTACGAGATCAGCCCGGATGCTTATTGTTTAACTTTTCATTTGTGAAATTATGCAAAAAAAATTACGATTTCATCAGGGAAACCTATGCCTGGTTCCCCGACCGCAAATCATTCGCTTCATGAAGATATTTTTTCTATTGGTTTTTCTGGCCTGCATGCGGGTGTCTGCCAGTGTTTATTCGCAGGATGTAAAGGTGACGCTAGACATCCGGAATAAGTCACTCGCCAAAGCACTTAATGAGCTGGAGAAAAAAAGTAAGGTCCGTTTTCTTTTCAGTGAGGAAACATTGCCGGCTTCGCAAATGATCAACCTGTCTGTTACAGACATGCCCGCCATGGATGTGTTGCAGCAGCTACTGGCGAACACGCCGCTCTACGCCAAAAAAATGGGAGATAAGCTGATCGTCATTGTACCGGGTGGTACCGATATCGCTGATAAAAAAATCAGGGGTAAGGTCACCGGCGCCAAAGGTGAACCGCTGCCGGGCGTAACGGTAAAAGTAGAAGGAACCAATACCGGCGCTGTTACCAACGGTGAAGGGCAATATGAACTGAACGCGCCCGGACTGGCCAGCCTTGTATTTACCTTTGTGGGTTATTTGCCGAAAAAGGTGGCGATTAATAACCGCGAGCAGGTAGACGTAGCACTGGAAGAAGATACCCGCGGATTAAATGAAGTTGTGGTAGTAGGTTATGGTAATCAGAAGAAGGTGAATTTAACCGGCGCCATCTCTTCCATCAGCTCCAAAGATATTCAGAATGTGCCGGTGTCTAATATCTCTAATGCGCTGGCAGGAAGACTTTCCGGTCTGTATGCCAATAACCCCAGCGGTATTCCGGGCGTAAGTTCACCTATCACCATTCGTGGCAGGGGGACTTTAAATTCTTCCGGTGCTTTATATGTCATAGATGGGGTAGTGCGCGGCAAGGAAGATTTTGATGCCCTCACGCCTAACGAAATAGAAAGTGTATCTGTGCTGAAAGATGCCGCATCTGCTGCGGTTTATGGCGCACGCGGCGCTAACGGCGTTTTGCTGGTCACCACCAAACGTGGAGAAATGGATCAGGCGCCCCGCTTTAATTATACCGGTAATGCAGGTACCTTACGTCCTACGCAGATTCCCGGTCGGTTGAATTCCTATCAGCATGCTGTTTTTCAAAACGATATGTTGTATAACCAGTATCCTGGTATTTCGGCAGATGATCCAAGGCTGTATGCCCCCGATGAACTGGACTATTACAAGTCGGGCAAAATAAATACGGATTGGTATAAGCTGGTGGCGAAAGATCCTTATTCTACCCAGCATACCCTGAGTGTAAATGGTGGTGGAAAAAGTGTTCGTTATTTTATGTCGCTCGGTTATTATAATGAGAGCGGGTTGTTTGATAATATTAATTACAAACGTTATAATCTGCGAAGTAACATAGAG
>NZ_DATCVJ010000127.1:0-5518 GCF_036566945.1 Chitinophaga sp.
TATATTCAGCATGACCTCAACTTTAAATCACCGGAGGAAATTATTCACCTGCTCTCCAATGTAGCCTCCAAAGGCGGTAACCTCATGCTCAACGTAGGACCGGATGGCAATGGCAAATGGCCCGCTTATTCCGTGGCATACCTCAAAGCCACCGGTAAATGGTTGCAGACCTATGGAGAAAGTATTTACGGCACTACCTGGGGCCTCATCCCGGCACAACCCTGGGGCGTTACCACCAGCAAGCCCGGTAAATTATTCCTGCACGTATGGCAAATGCCCGCCAACAGGCAATTGCGGGTCCCCGGCGTTACGGCAAAAATAAAATCAGTTAAAATACTGGGCAACAATAAAATACTTACCTGGAAACAACTACCGGAAGAAACCATTATTCAGTTACCTGTAACGTTGCCGGATACACGAAATACAGTGTTGGTAATGGAGTACACCGGGCAACAGCCAGACCTCTCACAACTCCGTACACAAACCGTGAGCAACCAATATCCACAGGCGGAAATACCTGCGGTATGGGCCGTTTTCAACGGTAACGCCAAAAATAAACTGTTTACTTATTCTCATTATTTTGGCGACTGGAAACATGATAACTGTATCACCGGCATGGTAACACCGGATGATGCCATTGTATTTCCGCTGGAAGTACAGGATGCTGGAGATTATAAAATTACACTCGACTATGCCTGTGAGCCAGGGAACGCTTCCCAACAAGGCATAGTTACCGTAGGAGGACAGCAACTTCCTTTCCTGACGCTGACTACAGGTACTTACGATTCACATAAACCCATGCAATTTATTCAACATGCCATTGGCATCGTACAT
The DNA here is from genome assembly GCF_036566945.1 of Chitinophaga sp. Taxonomy (GTDB): domain Bacteria; phylum Bacteroidota; class Bacteroidia; order Chitinophagales; family Chitinophagaceae; genus Chitinophaga. The sequence goes on from NZ_DATCVJ010000127.1 coordinate 835, forward strand.
ATTGATAAAGCCGGGAAACAAAACCTGGTGGTTAAGCCGGTATCCGGCAATAAGACCGAATTATGCTGGTTGCGGAAAATTATCCTGCAACCCGTGAAATAATTTTTTAAGAATAGCAAGAACATGAAAAAAGCAAACCTCCTGGCAGGACTGGTTACCTGTTTGTATGCTGGTACAGCAATGGCTCAGGTGAAACCACCGGCAAATGACTGGCTGATTAATCATCAGTCCTATATGGCAACTATTACAGAGAAAGGTAAAGACATTACACTCAGCAATGGTTTGCTGAGCCGGAGTTTTCGTATAACCCCCAACGTAATATGCACCGACTATCGTAACCTGGTAAGCGGAGAACAACTGCTACGTGCCGTAAAGCCGGAGGCGCGGATAACGGTAAATGGTCATGACTATATGATTGGTGGCGCGCAGGGGCAACCCCAGCAAGCCTACCTGTTGCCGGCCTGGCTGGATCAGCTAAAGGCGGGTTCCTCAGACTTTATGTATAAAGGACACCAGGTAACCAGCATCGCACCCTACTTAAAATGGACTGCACATGGCTGGTGTTCCAACCCCAAACAACCTACCGGTAAAGCGCTGATCTTCTCTTATGAAGCACAGGCGCCGGAACTGAAAGGACTATTGGTAAAAGTACACTACGAAATATTTGATGGTATTCCTTTAATATCTAAATGGCTGGAAATTACCAACCAGACCGGACAACCAGTAAAGCTGCAACAGGTGGTGAATGAAATACTGGCTACGCCGGAAGAAGAGTCGGCGGTTGTAGGTGCCGTAAATAAAATGCAGGTACCACATGGCATCTATATAGAAAGTAACTATGCTTTCAATAATGCGATGAAAGCAAATCTCAGTGACCAAACCACACACTGGAAGGCAGATAGCACCTACACGTCGCAGGTGAACTATGACTATCAAACCCCTTGTTTGCTGGAAGTATATCCAACTGTACCGGTGGGCATTACCATGGCGGCAGGAGAACATTTTGAATCTATCCGCACCTACGAGTTGCTGTTTGATGGGTACGACCGGGAGCGCAACGGTTTGGCTAAACGCAGACTGTATCGCACTATTGCACCATGGACAACAGAGAATCCAATTTTCATGCACCTGGTGAGCACCGACCCGGTAAAAGTAAAAGCCATCATCGACCAATGTGCGGCTACCGGCTACGAAGGGGTGATCCTGAGCTTTGGCAGTGGGTTGAATATGGAAGACACCAGCGCCGCCAACATCGCGAAATTTAAAGCACTGGCGGATTATGCCCATAGCAAAAAAATATTGTTGGGTGGGTACTCCCTGTTTTCGAGTAGGCGTATCAGTGAGGAAGACGATGTGATTAGTCCGGTTACCGGCAAGCGGGGCGGCGCCTTCTTTGGCAATGCACCCTGCCTGGGAAGCAAATGGGGACTGGGCTATGTACAGGAATTAAAACGCTTTATCAGCAGCACCGGCTTCGACATTTTTGAAAATGATGGCCCGTATCCGGGCGATGTATGCGCCTCCACCACCCATCCCGGACATACCGGTTTGGATGATTCCCAGTGGAAGCAAATGCAAATGCAAAAGGAATTATACCACTGGTGTAATGCAAGAGGCGTATATGTAAATGCACCTGACTGGTACTTTATGGACGGCACCAATAAAATTGCACTGGGCTACCGCGAAGTGAATTTCTCCCTGCCAAGAGCAGAGCAACTGATCCTGAACAGACAAAATATTTTTGATGGCACCTGGGAAAAAACGCCGGCCATGAGCTGGGGATTTGTACCCCTCAGCGAATACCAGGGTGGCGGCGCTGCTGCTACACTGGAGCCATTGAAAGATCACCTCGATTCCTATGAGCAACTGATGGCGCAATACTATGGCGCCGGTATTCAGGCCTGTTACCGCGGGCCACGTTTATACGACACCGATAGTACCAAAGCCGTTGTTAAAAATATGATCAACTGGTACAAAAAGTACCGGGATATCCTTAACACCGATGTCATACACCTGCGCCGGGCGGATGGCCGCGACTGGGATGGTATCATGCATGTGAGCCCGTCTTTGCCGCAAAAAGCACTGGTGATGCTGTATAATCCAACTGAACAGGCTATTACACGGGAAGTGGTTTTACCGATGTACTATACCGGTGCTACCCGGAATATACGTATCAGGGAAAAAGAAGGTGTAGCAAAAACGTATACTCTTGACCGTAGTTACCAGGCACATGTAAAAATTACTATTCCGGCATCAGGTTATACCTGGCTCGTAGCGGAATAAATAATAAACCCAATAAGTATAATTATTTGTTATGAAGAAACTATCACTCTGTGCCATCACTTTTCTCCTGTTCCTTTTGCAGGTACAGGCGCAGGAAAAGAAAATTTTTAATGAAACTCCGGAGCAAAAGGAACAACGACTGGCCTGGTGGGTAAATGACCGCTTCGGTATGTTTATTCACTGGGGCCTGTATTCCATGCCAGCCCGCCATGAATGGGTAAAAAGCAATGAGCATATTCCCGATAGCGTTTACCAGAAATATTTTGACCTGTATAATCCGGACTTGTACAATCCGAAAGAGTGGGCCCGTCAGGCAAAAGCAGCAGGGATGAAATATGCCGTGATCACCACCAAGCACCATGAAGGCTTTTGCTTGTTTGATTCTAAATATACCGACTATAAAGCGCCCAACACGGCAGCTAAAAGAGACCTGATCAAAGAATTCGTAGACGCATTTCGTGCAGAAGGACTGAAAGTAGGGTTCTATTATTCACTGATCGACTGGCATCATCCTGACTACACTATTGACCGTGTACATCCGCAGCGCCCCAGTGATCCAAAGGATTACGAGCGTCTGAACAAAGGCCGTGATATGGAAAAATACCGTGCCTATCTGAAAAATCAGCTGAAAGAACTGATGACCAATTATGGTAAAATAGACATTCTGTGGACAGACTTTTCTTTTCCGGGCGAGCATGGTAAGGACCATAACGACTGGAATTCACTGGACCTGATTAAAATGATCCGCAAGCTGCAGCCAGGTATTATCGTTAATGATCGGCTGGATCTGGGTGAATACGAAGATGGTGGCGACTTTGCCACGCCGGAACAGTACAAGGTATCCGAATGGCCTACCCGTAACGGCAAGCGTATTCATTGGGAAACTTGCCAGACCTTTTCCGGTTCCTGGGGATATTACCGTGATGAAACTTCCTGGAAGGATAACAAGCAACTGCTGGTGCTGCTGATAGAATCTGTGAGCAAGGGTGGTAACCTGTCGCTCAACGTAGGACCCACCTCCCGCGGTATTTTCGATAGCCGTGCACAAGACAGACTCAAGGGAATGGGTGCATGGATGGAAGTGAACGGTCGTTCTATTTACGGTTGTACAGAGGCGCCCGCTGAGTTTAAGCGTCCGGATAATAGCTTATTAACCTATAATCCTACTACCAAACGTTTATATGTGCACCTGTTGGATTACCCCCTGCAACGTTTTGAATTACCCGGCATGAAAGGCAAAGTGAAGTATGCGCAATTGCTGAATGATGGGTCCGAAATAAAAATGCATGGCACCGATAAAGGCGATCTGGCACTGGATTTACCGGTACGTAAGCCGGAAGTTGAAATACCGGTGATAGAGCTGGTGCTCGAGTAAGCAGAAAGGAAAAAGCAGAAAGCAAAAAGCTATTGAAGCGAATGTTTAGCACGTACAATATATGCTAAGGTCATTCGCTTCAATAGCTTTTTGCTTTCTGCTTTTCGCTTTCTGCTTTTTCCCAAAAGAATAATTCCATTTTATTCCGGAAGATGTATATTTTTATGGTCACCATTTTTTATTGTTAAACATCCCGGATGAAGAGAATTTATTTTTGCCTGACTACTTTATTTTTGGCGGCAGTATTATTCAGTTTTATCAAGCCTTTGCCAGCGGTTAAAAAGCCAAATATTGTGATCATCTTTATGGATGATATGGGCTATGGTGACCTGGAATGCTATGCTGGTACTCCCTGGCATACTCCCAACTTAAACCGCATGGCGGCACAAGGGATGCGATTCACTTATTTTTACGCAGCACAGGCCGTATGTTCAGCTTCCAGAGCAGGTTTGCTGACGGGTTGTTATCCTAACCGGGTAGGTATTAACGGTGCTTTATGGCCTACGGCACCTATTGCACTCGATACGGCAGAACAAACCATTGCTTCCCTATTAAAAACACAAGGTTATCATACGGGTATGGTAGGCAAGTGGCATTTGGGATCTAAAGCTCCCTGGCTGCCTTTACAGCACGGTTTTGATGAATACCTGGGATTACCCTACTCCAATGATATGTGGCCGGTACACTACGATGGAAAGCCTTATTCAGATACCTCTTCCAATTCCCGCAAAAAATATCCGCCGTTGCCGCTGATAGAAGGCAACAAGCCATTGAGATATATTAAAACGCTGGAAGATCAATCCGAGCTCACCACTATTTATACAGACCGGGCCTGCCGGTTTATAAAGGAAAATAAGAAGCAGCCTTTTTTTCTGTACCTGGCGCACAGTATGCCGCATGTGCCCATAGCCGTTTCTGCGAAGCATAAAGGAAAAAGTAAAGATGGATTGTTTGGAGATGTGATCGAAGAAATTGACTGGTCAGTAGGAGAGGTCATGAAAACCCTGGAAGAAAACGGACTGGCAG
>NZ_DATCVJ010000128.1:0-6873 GCF_036566945.1 Chitinophaga sp.
TCCTTACGGCGCGCGACTTACTGGACCTTTACCTTCAAACCAAAGGAGGCAACCGGGAGGAGATCCGGGAAATCAGTGAGCGGCTGGGTGTGGATATCTTTGTTAATAACCCTGTAAGCAGCTACTCCAGCGGCATGCTCAAAAAATTGTCACTGCTGCAGGCCTTCACCGGCAACCCCGCCCTGATCCTGCTCGACGAGCCACTGATCACTATCGATACCCGCGCATTGGCCATCCTGTATGACCTGATCCGCACTTATAGCGCCAAAGGCGTTTCTTTTTGTATCACTTCCCACCAGCCACTGGATCCGGAAGAATTAACGGTAACGGGCACACTGAAAGTAGCTCATAAAAACATTACGCTCAGTTAATATGCGTTCCACTTCAGCGATACTCAGCAAAATATTTACCCAAAGGTTTTATGTGGAGAATACCGGATTTTTTCTCGTATTGTTCTACGTGTTGTTTGGCATCGTCAACGGCGCTAATCTTTTAAATTATCATAAAGGATTAATGCTCGGATTCCTGGGCAATTACTCTTTTCTTTTTATGGTGCTTCTGCTGTGGACTGCCTACGCATTAAAATGCAGTGGATTTATCCTGAAAACATTCCAATTGCAGGGATACGATTTTCTGTTCCCCACCATGGGCAGTATTCACAAACCAGCCCGTATGCGGCTCTGGTTCGTGCTGCACACCGCCATCTATATGCCGGTGCTGATATATGCAGGCATTGCGCTCCTGGTGGCTATTCAACAACATTACTATATACCCGCCGGTCTGATTGTGTTAGTGAATATCGCCAACTGCATATGGCCGTTAACGTTATATGAAAGAAAACTTACGCAACCGGATATTATCTTTTTTACCGGCCACCTGCAACGCTGGCTCAACCAGCATTTCACCAAACCGCCGGTACTGTTTTTTCTGTACGAACTATTCACCAGTTTTCCCCGGCGCATTGTCAGTGTGAAACTGGTTTCCACCAGTGTTTTGTGGCTCACCTTTCTCGTAATGCGACAGGGCGAATATTTTGACCTGCGCGGATTACAGATAGGCGTGATGGTGAGTGTGCTGGTACATATGCAGCTCATGGTACACCATCGTGCTTTTGATGATACCTATCTCAATTTCATGGAAAATCTCCCCATTAAATTAGTTACACATTATGGGCGGCTGATCGGTGTATATGTTATTATGTTTTTACCGGAGATGATGATGATTACGGTGAACGCCTATACGAAAACATCGGCCATGGGCCTCGTCACTGTTTTTGCTACCGCTTTGTCATTGCTCATCTTATTCCGTACCATGTTGTTTTTTCCGAAGATGAATCCTGAAGTACATGTGAGATATACCATGGTCACTTCTTTCATTGTATTATTCATGATTCTCGGACATTACGAATGGCCGGCTATTCTGTTGTTACAGGTAGCATCGGCCATTATCTTCTTTAAAAAATATCGTCAGTATGAACCTTATATAGAATCAGATTCCTGAAGCCATTTTATCACTCAGCCTGGCCAGGGAGTCCAGTAACTGCGGCAACTGTTTGATCAGGAGTTCATCCGTGAGATTGCCCGATTCATCAAATTTGTTTTGTGCATGGCCTATCATAATCTCCGGTTTATTCACCACATAAGCATTCAGAAATACCATCACCTGCCGTAAATGATACTGCATCCGTGCGGTGCCTATCTGCCCCTGCGAAGCACCCATGATGGCCACCGCTTTTTCACTGAAAGGTTTATCGGGATGCCGGGACACCACATCTATAGCGTTTTTCAGCGCACCCGGGATAGAATAGTTATACTCCGGCGAAACAATGATCACACCATCCGCAGCCTTGATTTTTTTGACCAGCGGCACTACTGATTCAGGTAATTGTTCTGTATGCAGGTCTGCATTGTATAACGGAATATCGTCAAAATGTACCTGCTCAATTTTTATGTGAGAGGGGGCCAGTTGCTGCAGCGCTTTTAGCGCCATGGTGTTATAGGAACCTTTACGGAGACTACCGGAGATAGCAATAAAATGATACTCTTTTTCAACAGACATATGCTCGTAGATTTTATGTCTACGAATATAAATTTTATTAACGGGAAAAAGGTGTTTAGATCCGTTTCTCCTTATTCACAAACTTGCGGTGAATGACTTCCTGTACAGGAATGCTTTCAATTTTACTTTCCAGCCAGGAAATAATATCCAGGTAAAGAAAGGAACGACGCTCATAAGGGTCTTGTGAAATCTGTTCCAGCCGCTGTTTCAGATCCACGAATGCATTACGCAACGCCTTCGGATTGGCATAAATATACCGGCGTAAAAACTTCATGATTTCTTCCATCACCAACCCAAGATCTTTGTGTTTGGAAATGAAATGATACACGGATTTAATCAGGTATTCTACCAGGCTGTAGTTCTCCAGCTCGTAATGCGCAATCAGGTGCAGGATGCGGGCAAAGCATTGTATATCTGCCCGCAGGTTGCCAATTTTTAAGTTGATGATTTTATTGAGATAAACAATGGCTTTGCTGTTATCTCCGCTACCAAAGTACAAACAGGCTATTTTGTAATAAAATACCAGCACCCGGTGCTGATCTATTTTCAATGTATGGTTGCTGATCTCTGTTTCCAGTTCCGGCACCATCGCCAAACCCTGACTGAAAGTACCTTCCAGGAAGTAACGGTTTATTTTGGCGGTATATAAATATACAAAAGCAGAGGTCCGGGTGTTCTCATGAAAATTGTCCTGATTTTCCCGGATAAAATCTTCCAGGTCCTGCAGGGCCGATTTGAACTTCTCGGAATTAGACGTGTAGAAATGAGCAGTCAGCAAATTATGCTGTGCTTTGATATACAGGTCCATGTCCGTTTGCTGCAGGGAAGGGTATTGGCGGAACAGGTCCACCCATTTCTGGGTATACCGGTAGTACATCACGAAGTCCTGTAAAATATAGTAATACCAGCTGGATGCCTGGTACATATACACTTTCTCATAAAAGCTCATATGGGCGTGCTGTAGCGCCGGCAACTGGCTTTCAAAAAATGATTTCACCATTTCACCATCGCGTTCATTCCGGGCATGCCCCAGTTTCAGGTACAGTCCATACATGCGTAACGACAGGGTGGAAAGGCGGCTGATGTTGGTGAGCTGTTGCTCTATCTGCCTGGATTCGGCACTCAGTACCTCGGCGCGGTTTTCCAGGCTGCGGGTGATATGCCGGGATTCTATCAGTTTCTCAAATTCCACAATTTCATACGTGAGCATTACCTCTTCCTGCTCCATCGCCATTGTTTTGGCTTTGGCCAGGATCTTCAGGCTCTGGTTGTAGAGCCCTTTATTGTAGAGTACCCGGGCATGATCCAGTTGCTCCCGGAGGTCGATGAGTGGGTCTTTTTGTTTATATAACTGCCGCAAACTGGACAACAGGTGCTTGTAAAGGTGTGCTTTTACGTTAGATAGCTGCTGTTTCTTGATATCGGTGACTTTCTTTAAGATCTGCTCTTCATCGTACTCCTTCATTTTGTCCAGCGTGGTGAAAAGCTGGATGAATAATACGTCTTCTTTGGTGTTGTTTTTATTGAACGCCAGCTGAAAATTGCGCTTTTCGGCTTTTGTAAGTGTTTTTATTAATATGAATAAGGCGTCACTTTGACTGTTGGGCATCGTTATTAAAATCTTGTAAATGACTGATAATCAATAAATTGATATGTATCCAGGGCTTTTAAAGGTTGTAATTAAAGCAAATTTAACGATATGGCAATTAATTAATGACCGTTAGATTTGAAGGTATAAACAATTCTAAAAGGAAGCAAAAGGATGGGAAAAACGTTATTTGATAAAATCTGGGATGGCCATATCGTGGTGAACAAGCCGGGGCATCCCGATGCCGTGTATATCAACACGCACTTTATTCATGAGGTAACCAGCCCCCAGGCATTTGATGGACTACGGAAGCGCGGCATCCCTGTATTTCGCCCCGCTAAAACCAGGGCCACCGCCGATCACAACGTGCCTACCTTACACCAGGATCAGCCCATTAAGGAAACATTAAGCCGTCAGCAGGTGGAAATGCTGACCAAGAATACCAACGAATTTGGGGTAGAACTGTATGGTCTGGGCCACCGGTTCCAGGGCATTGTGCACGTGATAGGACCTGAGCTGGGCATCACCCTGCCAGGCATGACCATTGTATGTGGCGACAGCCACACCAGCACCCATGGTGCTTTCGGCGCCGTTGCTTTTGGTATCGGCACCTCCGAAGTAGAACAGGTACTGGCTACCCAGTGTATCCTGCAATACAAGCCTAAGCGGATGAAGATTGAAGTGAACGGACAACTGGGAAAAGGCGTACTCTCTAAAGATATCATTCTATATATTATTGCTAAAATATCCGCTTCGGGTGCTACCGGCTACTTCGTGGAATATGCCGGAGAAGCCATCCGCAGTCTTAGTATGGAAGCGCGCATGACCATCTGCAACATGAGCATAGAAATGGGCGCACGTGGAGGATTGATTGCACCGGATGAAACCACCTTTGAATACATCAAAGGCCGTGAATTTGCGCCTAAAGGAGCCGACTGGGACCAATCCCTCGCCTTCTGGAAAACGCTGTACTCCGATCAGGACGCGGAATTTGACAAGGTACTCACCTTCGATGCAGCCGACATAGAGCCGCAGATTACTTACGGTACCAACCCCGGTATGGGCATGGGCGTAACCCGCCACATTCCTTCCCTGGAGCAGCTGGACGAAAAAGAAAGACCCTCTTTCAAAAAGTCGCTCGATTATATGGACCTCGAACCCGGCGCAGCACTGCTGGGCAAGAAAGTGGATTATGTTTTCATTGGCAGTTGTACCAACTCCCGTATCGAAGACTTACGCCTCGTAGCCGATTTCGTGAAAGGCAGAAAAAAGGCAGATGATGTAGTGGTATGGATAGTACCGGGATCTAAACAGGTAGAAGCACAAGCCATGGAAGAGGGGATCGATAAGATCTTCGCTGCAGCTGGTTTCCAGTTGCGTGAACCAGGTTGCTCCGCCTGCCTGGCCATGAACGAAGACAAAGTGCCTGCCGGCATGTATTGCATCTCTACCTCTAACCGCAACTTCGAAGGTCGTCAGGGGCCCAACGCCCGCACCTTCCTGGCTAGCCCGTTGACGGCCGCCGCTGCTGCGATTACCGGCAGGGTAACAGATGTAAGAGAGCTACTTTAGCTTTTAGCTAACAGGCTTCCTGGAGAGCATCAAAGAAACATGGCGTGCCTGTCGCACACCAACTGAAGAAACACTAACTGCTAACTGCTAAAAGCTAAAAGCTATATGGATCAATGGAACGCAGACTTATATAAAGCAAAACATGCCTTCGTGTTTGAATATGGCAACAGCCTGATTGACTGGTTGCAGCCGCAGGCCGGAGAAACGATCCTGGATCTGGGTTGTGGTACCGGTGAACTCACGGCGCAACTGGCGCAGAAAGGAGCGATCGTTACCGGTATAGATGCATCGGCTGCCATGATACAAAGCGCCGCTACTCATTTTCCTGACGTAGCTTTTAAAGTAGCAGATGCCACCACCTTTTCCTTTCCACAACAGTTTGATGGCATCTTTTCGAATGCCACCCTGCACTGGGTACGTGAAAAAGAAAAAGCGATTGAGCGAATGTACGCACAGCTGAAAAAAGGTGGCAGACTGGTGATTGAAATGGGAGGTAAAGGCAATGTACAACAGATCCTGATATCACTGGAAAAAGCCATGCAGCAACGGGGATATACGTACGAACCATTCTGGTATTTCCCTTCTCCCGCCGAGTATACCACCCTGCTGGAAAAAGCTGGATTTAAAATTGACAGGGTACACTTCTTCGACCGCCCTTCCAAACTGGTAAACCCGGAAACGGGCATCAGCGACTGGCTGGAGATGTTCGGTGGCCACTTCTTTGCCAATGTACCGGAAAAGGATAAAGGCGCCATCTTACTGCAGGTACAGCACGAGCTGGCCCCGCAGCTGATGAAAGAAGGTGAACTGTATGCCGATTATGTTCGCTTACGGGTAGCTGCCACAAAAATTTAAACAGTAAAATTCATCATGAGTAAAATATTTCAACACCTCGTTTCTTCTGCGGTACCTGTACCGATCGAAAATATAGATACAGATCAGATCATTCCGGCACGCTTTCTGAAAGCAACTACCCGCGATGGTTTTGGAGAAAACCTGTTTCGTGACTGGCGCTATGCGTCCGACAACACACCGAAAGCCGACTTTGTACTCAACAATCCTATCTACAGTGGTAAGATCCTGGTAGCAGGTAAAAACTTCGGTTGCGGTTCCTCCCGTGAACACGCTGCCTGGGCCATTGCAGATGCAGGTTTTAAAGTAGTAGTGAGTAGTTTTTTTGCAGACATCTTCAAAAATAACGCCCTCAATAACTTCATTCTGCCAATACAGGTATCTGATGACTTCCTGGATAAAATCTTCCAGGCGATAGAAGCAGATCCCAATGCTCAACTGGAAGTAGACCTCGAAAACCAGTTTATTAAAATCGTGAGCAGTGGCGAAAAAGAAGGCTTTGATATTAATCAGTACAAAAAAACATGCCTGCTGAACGGGTACGATGATATTGATTACCTGCTCAGTCTCCGCAAGGAAATTGAACAGTACGAAACCACAAGAACATTTAATTTCTAATAATAAAAGCCAAATCCTAAAAGCTACACACATATATGGGCGTTGAGAAGAAAATACTAGTAATACCCGGCGATGGGATCGGACAGGAAGTGACAGCGTGGGGCCAGAAAGTGCTGATGACCATTGCAAAAAATTATCATCACACTTTCACTTTCGAAGAAGGCATCATGGGACACGTAGCCATT
>NZ_DATCVJ010000129.1:0-4029 GCF_036566945.1 Chitinophaga sp.
CAAAAAATAAAATCATCATAATCAGTATAATCCTGGTAAAGACAAAAAATCGCTATTGTTTCACAAACCTGATCCCGCTGAAATGACAGCCCCCCTGCACAAATTCAATCCGCAGTCTATTGGTGCCTTTAGCTAATGGAATGTTCTTCAGTTCCACCAACTGCCATGCTTTATCATTACCGGGAACAGGTATGTTGGCAGCCAGCGATTTACCATTGCTGCTGATATTAAACCGCGCGCTCACACTATCTGTTTCTGCCCTCACTTTCACCTGCAGCGTGTAGGTACCGGGGCTGGTCACCTGCGCTGTATATTGCAGCCATTCGCCATTTTCAATATGAAAAACGAAAAATTCATGCTCGTCTTTTTTGATATCCACCCCATCATTGCGGTAAGCATACCCCCGGTTGCCTTGTGTATTTACCCCCGGCGTGTAGTGATAACTGGCCGTATCCATATCTGCATAAGCCGATAAATTTCTCCCTAAATCATAATCTACAGCCGGGATAACGGCTTTATCTTTTATCACATGCGCCTTAAATGGAATGGCCTCCGATGAATGTACCTGTCTGAACATGGCATCTGTTACGTCTTTGTGATATACGTTGTTCTCCAACCGGGTATTGCGCACCAATTCCTGCAGTGATTGCCAGGCTTCATTGGCAGTGGGTGCTGCTGCTTTGCCGTTCCAATAATCCAGGAGTGCCTGGTAACCTGGCGTAATGGTAATTTCCAGTGGCTGATTGCTTCCTATCTTTTTCCACTGCCACCATGCCCAGCCAATATCATTGTCCTCCACCATCCGGATGGTATTGGTATACCAGTTATTAGAATTCTCCCCGGACTCTCCCAGCCACAAAGGCAGGTTATATTTTTTCCGCAGATCCAGGAAATGCTGAATAGAAGATACCTGCGTGAAATTGCCATACTTGTGAAAGCTCATCACCATATTATCATCCCAGGCAGGCAGGATGCCATTGTAATTATTCCCGAATCCATTGCCTTCTATAATGATGATATGCTTTTTATCCACTTCCCGGATCGCTTTAGTGATGTCCTGCATCAGTTGTTTCAGCGGGATGTTCTTTGTTTCTCTAGTACCTCTGCTGTCTGTCGGGTCTTCAAAACCCCAATTGGGTTCGTTGATAATATCGTAACCACCTATCCAGGGCTCATTGGCATAACGTTCCGCCAGTTTCCGCCACAAAGCAATGGTTTTACTGCGGTTAGCTTCACTTTCCCAGAGAGATGGTTTTTCAGGATGCCTGTCAGAAATAGGCAGATCGTTCCCCTGCCCTCCCGGTGCGGCATGCAGATCCAGGATCGGGTACAGATGATTCGCCTTACACCAGCTCAGCAAGGAGTCAGTCAACGCAAAACCTTTCTCCAGCCAGGTATGCTGTCCGGCCACTGGCTCCTGATCTACCGGCAACGTATACAAATCAAAGTGCATTGGCAATCTTACGGAGTTAAAACCCCAGGCGGCCATGGAGTCGATGTCCCGCTTGTTGGTATGACCCGTCAGCCATTCGTCATAGAAAGCCTGCGTCCTTTCCGGCCCCACCAGCGCTTGTATTTTTGCCCGGATCTTATATTGCTGCCCGATGTCTCCCAGCCGGAACATATATCCCTCCTGCAACATCCAGCCCCCCAACCCCATTCCCCGCAGGATCACTTTCTCATTTTTTTCATTTACAATACCAGGTCCCTGTGTTTTCAGATACCCCTGCCCGTTAGTCTGCCCCATCAAGGCAGATAAAAAAATGAGCAACAGCCCGTGGAATTTTAACATGATCATATGTCTTTTAAAGAAAGACCAAGATCTATATTAAACAGGGAAAATTCATTTTTTCACCTACGTCATTTCTACTTCAAATTGCAATAAGCCATTGATTATTAATCCCTCTTCCTTACTACTATACTACATCAGGAAAAAATTCTACTTTTAGTAAAACGCTTTTACATGAAGCCTTTTCTGTTGCTGGCCCTTTTATTCCACGTAAGTTTCATTGATGCACAAAATACCATTGGTCTACCCGCCATTGTCAACTACAGCAAAGCCCAATACCAGGGCAACGGACAAACCTGGGATATAGATATGGACAAGAGAGGAATCGGGTACTTCGCCAACAATGAAGGACTGATCACCTACAATGGTAACTACTGGAAACTATACCCCGTTCCTAATAACACCCGGTTACGTGCCGTGAAGGTGGCGCCGGACGGCCGCATCTACGTAGGTGCACAGGACGATTTTGGCTATTATTATCCCGATACCAACGGTATACTCAGCTATACTTCTCTCAAAAAAAATATCCCCACCGGTCAAACGGAATTTGCAGATATCTGGAATATTGCCCTGTACGACAAAGGCGTTTACTTTAAAAGCAACAATAAAATATTTGAATGGCGTAACAATAAGATCCGGGTATACAACGCCCCGGCAGAATGGAAAATAATGGGCAGCACCGCCCATGGCCTCTATGCACAAGACCTGCGGCAGGGATTATTAAAACTCGTAGCGGGTACATGGCAATCCGTATGCAAAACAACCGCACCTTTACCACTGGTGACCGCATTCCTGCAGGAAGAAAATGATACCCTCCTCGTTGCCACGCTGAAAGATGGTCTTTATAAAATCAGCGGACAACAAATAATTCCACAACCTACCGCAGCCGATAACATATTCCGCAATAGCCGCATCTACTGCGCTATTCCACTACAGCATGGCCAACTGGCCATTGGCACCTTTTCCAAAGGCTGCTATATTATCAATAGCGCCGATGGGAAAATTATCCAGCAATTCAGCATGGACGAAGGCCTCCAAAATAATAATGTACTCAAACTCTTTACAGATCCCCAACAAAATATCTGGCTGGCGTTGGATAACGGTATCGACCAGCTCCGCTATAATACCGCCATTAAACAAATTCAACCCGACAAACATAATTCCCTCACCACCTATGCTGTACAGGTATTTGATCACCGACTATATATTGGTACTTCCGATGGCCTCTACAGCACCCCACTGGACGCGGTAGCGGATCTCAGTTTCTCCAGAGCCAATTTCCAACCCGTACCCAATACCAAAGGACAGGTATGGAATCTAACGGCGATGGACCAACGCCTGTTGATGGCACATCAGGAAGGCACTTTTGAGATCAGCGGCAATAAGGCAACTCCCTTGTTGAAAGATATAGGTTGCTGGACTTATCTCACCCTCGGTAACCGGATTCTGACAGGCTGTTACAATGGGTTGGCCGCCATTCAATATCAGCATACATCCGTTACCGTTACCCGGCACATTGCCGGCTTGTTTGAATCCCTTCGCTTCCTGGCAAAAGACAATGCACAACGCATCTGGTCCTCTCATCCCTATCGGGGAGTATATCAGCTCACGCTGAAAAACGACACCGCCCTGCAGGCTAAGCTCTTCACCCAAAAAGAGGGTCTGCCTGCTACCAATAACAATTATGTATTCCGTATTCAGGATAAAATAGTGGTGGGCAGCATGCAGGGGATCTACGAATACGATGCCCAGGCCGGAAAATTTATCCCGTCGCCTTCCCTTTATCCACTGTTATCCGCCCGTAGCATACAATACCTGAAAGAAGACGACAGCGGAAAGATCTGGTTTGTATCCGATAAAAAACCAGGAGTAATAGATGCGGCGCACAAAACCGTGACCTGGTTTCCTGAACTGACCGGAAAAATCGTAGGCGGCTTCGAATTCATTTATCCCTATAATGACGAAAACATTTTCTTCGGTGGTGATAAAGGGATTTATCATCTTAATTATAAAAAGTATAACAGTCACGGCAGTACGCTTTCGGTATTGCTGGGACAAATAAAAGCCACCAGTAAAAAAGATACATTGTTATATGGCGGCTATGCCATACAGGACCCACGGCAACAGGTTACCCTGCCCAATGCGTACAACAGTTTTCATTTTGAATACACGGCGCCGGCAGGGGAACAAGGCAACAATATTACCTATAGCTATCAGCTATCGGGGTTCGACAAACAACC
>NZ_DATCVJ010000130.1:0-21247 GCF_036566945.1 Chitinophaga sp.
ACAACATTATCAAAGATCCGGTGCATGTGCATGATTTCCATGCCACCGTTTTACACCTCATGGGGCTGGATCACGAAAAATTAACTTTTAAACACCAGGGTCGCCGTTACCGGCTAACAGATGTTGCCGGTAAAGTTATACCGGGATTGATGGCCTGATAAAATAAATCTAATATGGAAAGAAGAAAATTCATACAGACGTCGGCGTTAGTAACCGCCTCCTTTTATATTTCACGTGATCTTTTTGCAAAGCCTAAAGGACCGGTATATGGCCACAACAACATGCGCTATGCGCTGGATACCAAATGGGGAACCCTGGATAGCAGCCGGTATCCGGTAAAGGATTGCCATGAAATGGTGCAGGACAAAAAAGGACGTATCCTGTTGCTGACCAATGAAACGAAAAACAATATTCTCATCTACAATAAATCCGGCAAATTGCTGGAAAACTGGGGTCATGAATTCCCCGGTGCACATGGTTTAACGCTCAGCAATGAGAACGGTACTGAGTTTTTATTTATTACCGATACAGAAAGACACCAGGTGTATAAAACCACGATGGATGGTAAGATCCTGATGACGATTGATTATCCGGCAGAAACAGGCGTGTATAAGAAGAAAGAAGAGTTTGTGCCTACAGAAACCACGGTAGCTGCCAACGGCGATTTCTATATTGCAGATGGCTATGGTGCGCAGTATGTGATGCGATATGACCGCAGCGGAAAGCTGTTAGGTTACTGGGGAGGAAGAGGTACTGGAGATGAGCATCTGGACAATGCCCACGGTATTTGCGTGGATCATCGTTCGGCTACACCCACGCTGATTGTTACGGATAGAACGCGCAATTGTTTTAAACGTTTCAGCATGGACGGAAAATTAATGGAAGTGATTTCCCTGCCAGGTGCCTGTGTTTGCCGTGCAGTTATAAAAGGAGATCATTTGTATGCTGCCGTATTACGTTCTCCCAATATGGATGTAAGTGGCAGTGGCTTTGTAACCGTGTTGGATAAGGATAATAAAGTAGTTTCCAATATTGGCGGTACTGCACCGGTATATACCAATGGTCAGCTGCAGCCTATGCAGCAGGCAGAAAAAATATTTGTACATCCGCATGATGTGTGTGTAGACAATGACGAAAATTTATACGTAGCGCAGTGGAGTGCCGGAAAAGTTTATCCTTATAAACTCAGGAGGGTATAATGATCTTGAAACAGCGCTTTAGGTGGCAGTCTGCGGGCAGTAGTGTACTGTTTGCCGCAAATATTTTCATTCTTTTTTTACTGATCTTTAACAACCTGGTGGTATTACCGCCGTGGCTGCAGGTATTGGGACGTATGCATCCTTTGTTGCTGCATTTTCCTATTGTATTGATCATCATTGCCGGCGTATTAACGTTTATTCGTTTACGTGAGCCGGCGGCGGAATCATGGAAGCAGCAGCTCACAGCGGTCTTATTACTTGCCGGTGCACTCAGTGCAGCCGTTACCGTTATCATGGGCCTGTTTCTTTCCAAAGAAGAAGGCTACAATGGCAGTGGCATATTGCAATGGCATAAGTGGAGTGGGGTGAGTATGTTCTGGCTGGCCTCCGCTTTATACTGGCTGGGGCAGTCGGCGGTACCCCGTCCGATGCTGCAGAAAGGTGGCGTAGTGATTACGATGCTGTTATTGGTCGTTACAGGCCATTTTGGCGCCGATATTACCCATGGTGAGAACTTCGTGCTCGCGCCGGTAACACCCGCCGGAAAAGGTGCGCAGGTGCCATTTGATCAGGCATTGGTATATGAGCACCTGGTAAAACCCATACTGGAAGAAAAATGTATGAACTGTCATAACGCAGGTAAAGCAAAAGGTGAACTGGCCATGGACCTTCCCCAACAACTCCTGAAAGGGGGGAAGAGCGGGAAACTGTTTGTAGCAGGCAAACCGGAAGTAAGTTTGCTGCTGGAAAGACTGCATATGCCATTAGACGCCAAAAAGCATATGCCGCCAGCGGGAAAGCCTCAGCTGACACCGGAAGAAATTGAATTGTTGTATTACTGGGTAAAGGCGGGGGCCGACTTTAAAACAAAAGTAGCGGCATTGCCGGTGCATGATAGTCTGCGCCTGCTGGCGGCAGCCCTATTGCAACCGGCAGCGAAAGCAGAACCCGTGTACGATTTTTCTGCAGCGGATGAAAAGCTGGTGCAAAAACTGAATAACAACTACCGAGTGGTATACCCGATAGCGCTGCATGCGGCGCCGTTGATTGTGAACTGTTATAATAAAGATCAGTTCAACAGCAAAGCGATCGAAGAGTTGTTGCCATTGAAAAAACAGATCATTGAAATGCACCTGCAAAAAATGCCGGTGCAGGACGCCGATCTCAAAACAATTGCGCAATTTGAACAGTTGCGGGTGCTGAACCTGAGTTTTACTAACCTTAAGGGACAAACGCTGGCGGCGTTGGCTGGATTACCGCACCTGGAAAGTCTTTCTCTGTCAGGTACCCCCATTACGCTGGCGCAGCTGCAGGCATTGAAGAAAGCGCCTGCCTTAAAGGAGCTGTATGTATGGAACACCGCGCTATCTGCGGCAGACCTGCAACAGGTGCAGGCATCTTTCAAACAAATAGCCGTGATCAAAGGATTTATGGATGATGGTAAACAACCACTGAAGCTGAATCAGCCGCAGTTGCTGAATACCGCCATGATCTTCAACAACCGGATGGAGCTGTTGCTGAAACATCCTATCAGGGGCGTGGAGATACGTTATACCACTGATGGCTCAGCGCCGGATAGTGCTAACTCTCCTGTGTTTAAAGATAGTTTGTTACTGGAAGGCAGTACTACCATTCGTGCCATTGCCTGCAAGCCCGGCTGGTACGCCAGTGATCCGGTACAATATAGTTTTTACAGATCTTCGTATACGCCTGACAGTGTGGTGTTGCTCACGCAGCCCAACGGCACCTATGCCGGTAGTGGGGCCAAAACACTGATGGACTGGCAGAAAGGTGGGCTGGATCAGGGCAACGGCAAGTGGCTGGGCTATAATGGTACGGCGCTGGAAGCGTTGTTGCTATTTAAAAAAGCTGTTCCCCTGCAAAATGTCTCGGTAGGCATCTTACGAAATATTAACGGGTATATATTCCCACCTGCCAAAGTAGAAATATGGGGTGGCGCAGATGCACAGCACCTGAAATTATTGAAACGCCTCCTGCCTGCTGAAGGGAAAAAAGATGATCCCGCAGCGGCTATGAATATGGAATGCGCTTTCCCGGTGACTACCTTGTCATGTGTGAAAGTAGTACTAACGCCGGTGCAGAAACTACCGCTATGGCATCCTGGAAAAGGATCGCCTGGATGGGTGTTTGCAGATGAGGTACTGTTTAATTAGCTGTTATCATTCACAGGAACAACTATAAGGGTTATACGTGGAATAATTTATTATCTTACCACCGCATTATTCCACGTATAACTCATAGATATGACATCCCGGTATTTTATTCTCCTGCTCATGCTGTTGCATGGCATGTCCATTTTTGCCATTCCTGGAAAACCCGTTAAAATTGCTTGTCTCGGTGCAAGCATCTGTGCCGGTGCGAGACTCGCACATCCGGAAACACAATCCTATCCTGCCCAACTGGGGCAACTGCTGGGCGCAGGCTACCAGGTAACCAACTACGGCGTAAGCAGCACTACCATGCTGAAGAAAGGAGACCATCCTTACTGGAATACCCAACAATATAAAGATGCATTGGCCAGCGAGCCGGATATTGTGCTGATTGATCTGGGAGGCAATGATAGTAAGCTGGTGAACCGGGTGCATCTCGACGAATATGAAAAGGATTATAAGGAAATGATCCATGCATTCGAATCCTTACCTAAGCATCCCCGCATCCTGCTGCTGTTACCAATCGTATCATTTGTACCTGATACCACCCAGATCTGGGATCCGGTCATTAAGGACAGGATTTTACCTAAAGTAAGACAGGTCGCCTTCGACGAATACCTGGAGGTGGTGAATCTTAACGCCTTGTTTATCGGAAAGCCAGCCTTGTTACCGGACGGCATTCATCCGGAGCTGGAAGGGACTACTATGATGGCGAAAACGCTGTATGAAGTGGTATCTACTCAAATAGGACCTTCTTTGGGAATGATCAATGCTATGCCTGCCGGGAGGTCCGTCAGTTCATTTTATGGGTATCATTGTGCTGATTTTAATTTTAAGGGGCATGCCTGTAAAGTAGTAGCGCCTGCGCGGGAGGTAACCGGTCGTCCCTGGATCTGGCGTGCGCGCTTTTGGGGCCATGAGCCACAAACCGATATTGCTTTGCTGGAAAGAGGTTTTCATGTGGTGTATTGTGATGTAGCAGAGTTGTTCGGTAATAAAGAAGCGATTCAGGTATGGAATGATTTTTACGCCCTGCTGCACAAAAATGGACTGGCGCCCAAAGCCGTCATGGAAGGGATGAGCCGGGGCGCGGTATATGTATATAACTGGGCCGCCGTGAATCCGGATAAGGTAGCCGCCGTGTATGTAGACAATCCCGTGATAGACCTGGTGAGCTGGCCCGGAAGTCAGTTTAAAAAACAACTGGCGAACCGTAATGAATGGGAGACATTTAAAAAGGATTTCAACCTGCCCACTGATCAGGCGGCATTGGCATTTAAAGGAAGTCCGTTGTATAAAGTAAAGGAGATTGTAAAAGGAAAATATCCCATGCTGCATGTACTGGCAGATGCAGATCTGGATGTACCTCCGGCAGAAAATACGTTGCCGTTTGAAGAAAAAATTCGTGCAGCCGGCGGCGATATAACGGTGATGCATAAACCGGGTTTTGCGCATCATCCGCATAGTTTCCCGGACCCCACACCTATAGTGGATTTTATTTTGAAAGCATTACATCGGTAATATAAAAGAGAAAGGAGCGAACTAATTCGCTCCTTTCTCTTTTATATTTTATTTCAGCAGCCATTCCAGTTTATACATCTTATGAAAACTGTCATAGGTCAACAGCTCCGCATCTCTTTTAAATAGCGCATCTATCTGATCCGGCAATGTAGCATGATCTGCAAATGCCTGCTTTACATTCCAGGCGGTGAGTGCCTGCAGGTTGCCATTTCCGGGTGAGAAATAATATTTAAACTGATCTTCCGGGCCTTCTTTGGGAGAAGCAGGTATTTTTCTTTTGTATAATAACAACCGCGCATTATTGTTAAGTACCTGGTAACTGTGGTTGCCTATTATTCTGTATACTTCCCCATTGGTGAGACGATAGGCAAAAATTTCATTTTTGTTCAGGTGTAGGTGTTCTCCCTTATACTGCAGGGTGACATAGCTTTTGGGGGCCAATGTGTAAAGCTTAATAGCCGGTGTATGACTGCTGTCTGCAGGATAGGCCAGCTGATTGTCGAGGTAGTCATTCATCGTACGATAGATACCTGTTATCTTTTTTTGCGCGCTCAGAGCCATGCTGATGCCCATCAGCAATACCACCATTCCGGTGATAAGTTTCCGTTTTTTCATGATATTGTTGTTTTATGCCATGACAAATGCAACAGGTACAAGGACCGTTTTATTAGCTACAATACTGCATTTGCCGTTTATTTGTTCTGGTGTCTTTGCTGGCTATGTCACCATGAGAATGTGAGTCACATTAATAACATACCGCGTTTATCCTGCAAATTTAATTAAAACAGTTCCTCCTTTTGATATACTTTTTCATTTTGACATTATTTTAACGCCTCTATTTCAAATATCCCACCGTCTATCAGGTCTTTGTGCAACAAGGTAGCAGCACTATATTTTTTCCCATTTCTCTTCACGCTACCAATAAACGTTGCCCCTGCACGAACCTGGAAAGTAGCAGTAGTAGCCGGTCCTGTTTGAATAGTAACGCGGTCAAACAGTGGTTTAACGAGCGTGTATTCCGGCGCCACCGGATTCACCGGGTAAAATCCCATCGCGGCAAATACATACCAGGCGCTGATTTGCCCGGCGTCGTCATTTCCGCATAATCCGCCGGGACCATCATCATATTCATCTGCAAGGATTTCATCTATACGCCGTTGCATAAGAGCAGGTTTTCCGATGTAGCTATAGAGAAATGGAATTTGCTGGCCAGGCTCGTTGCCATGCCAGTATTCTTTCTTTTCAAAAATGCTATCCAGCGCCTGCTCAAATTTTTGACGGCCGCCCATTAGTGTGATGAGTCCGGGGATATCGTGTGGTACATAGAAACCGTATTGTCTGGGTGTACCTTCTGTAATGAAAAATGCTTTTTTATCAGCGTCTGGATGTTCATACCATTTGCCGGAAGCATAGCGGCCGTTTACATAGCCGATGTGCGGATCAAATACATGTGTATAGTTTTTGGCTCTTTTACGCAGCAGCTGCTCGTCGGCTTTTTTATGTAATGCGGCAGCCATGGTAGACAGGGCAGCATCATCAAAAGCATATTCCAGTGTACGGGATACCTGTTCTTTGCTATGGAAAGCAAAGGGCACATTGTCTTCCAGTGGTACATAGCCATACTGCAGATAAGAAGTCAAGGCCCTGCGTCCTTTGCCTTGTTTGTAGTCGGCGGCAGCTGCGGTGTCAAAAGCGTTCTGCCGCATGAGCCGGTAGGCTTCTTCCACATCGTAATCACGTATACCTTTGTTGTAGGCAGAAGCAATGAATGGAATGGCATGATCACCGATCATGGCTGCGGTGTAATTGTTCCAGCAGGGGAAAATCGGCAGCCAGCCGCCTTGTTGTCCTTTTAACAGGAGTGAACGTACAAAATCGTTGACCAGCGCAGGTTCCAGTATTTCGTATAGGGGTAGCTGTGCCCGGTAAATATCCCACATAGAAAAGTCATCGTAGTAATTGCCGGTGGCCAGTTGTTTTACCTGGTAAGATTGTGAAAAGGCGGGGTAGGTACCTTTTACATCGTTGAAAAGCCGGGGATGCTGCATGGTATGATACAGCGCGGTGTAGAAGATACGTTTGTTTTTTTCCACCGGCCCTTCCACTACTATTTTATTCAGTGCTTTGTTCCATACGTCGTTGCCTGCTTTTACCAGTGCGTTAAAATCCCAGTGATTAATTTCTGCAGATAAATTTTCCCTGGCGGCGGCAATGCTGGTAAACGAGGTGCCTATACGAATTTTAAGGATGCTGCCTTTGTGAACTTTAAACTTTACGGCGCCGCCTATGTTAGCTTGATCTTTGATACTGTCTGCCGACAAGATCCCGGATTCACGGAATACTTTTGGGTCCTGGAAACTTTCTTCAAAGCGTACTACAAAGTAGCCGCTGAATCCGGCGGGTTGTCCCTGTCCCTGGTAAATGCGGTACGCAGGATTGTAGCCGGAAATTTCGTTGTTGGCGGGATCTATATAAACAGCACCTTTACCGCGGTCGCTGTTAGGGCGTACGATGATGTAGCAATCCTCGTCGCGGGTGAAACTGAATTGCATCATGCTGCAACGCGCAGTAGCGGAAACTTCCGCCTTTACATTGTATTTATCCAGTGTAAGAGCGTAGTAGGAAGGGGAGGCTATGACCGACTGATGAGAATACGTACTGGCGTAATCGTTAGGTGTCGTTTTTAGCGTTCCGCAGACGGGCATAATGGTAAAGCTGCCGTAGTCCTGTGTACAGGAACCACTGAGCCAGTGGCTGCCACGGAAGCCGCTGAAAAGTGTGTCTTTGTAATAATAGGGGGCTACACATTTTTGTTCGGTGATCCGGGTTTGAGGCGTCCACTGCGTCATACCGAAAGGCATGCCTACAGCGGGGATGGTATTGGCCAGTTGTTCGGTGCCTGCGCCGTGTTTTTGTGCGGTAACGGTGGTGCTGTTAGCGGTGCCGGTCAGGGTGTTTACGTAAGGAAGTAAGTTTTTGGTTTGTGCGTGGGTGGCCAAATGACAAACCAATAATAACATTAATGATGGCAGTACCGTTCTTTCTTTCATGTGGATTGATTTATCTTTGAAACCGGTTTTGCGACACCGGAGCAGCACCAATAAAAATAATAAACTATTATGAGTAACAAAATAAATGTATTGGCTATTTGTGGCAGTACGCGGCAATCTTCTTCCAATCACCATCTGATCAAGGCGATCACCGATCTGAGTCAGGATATATTTAATGTGCAGGTGTATGAAGGGTTAACGGATCTTCCGCATTTCAATCCGGATCTGGATATGGAGCCGGATAGTGCACCAGCGGTGGTGCAGGATTTCCGAAAGCAGCTGGCGCAGGCAGATGCTGTGCTGATCTGTACACCGGAATATGCGATCGGAGTGCCGGGTACCTTAAAAAATGCGATCGACTGGACCGTGTCTTCCATGCACTTTTCCAGAAAGCCGGTGGCATTGATAACGGCGGGTACTTCCGGGCATAAAGCGCATCAGTCGTTGTTAGGAACCTTGCTGATCATTGAATCAAAAATAGGAGAGCATGCGCAGCTGGTGATTCCGGGAGTGAAGACGAAAGTAAGTGCGCAGGGATTGATTACGGATGAAGGAACGTTGACGCAGGTACGAAAACTGGTACAATCGCTGGCTGCGGTGGCGGCAGGTGAGGAGGTGGTGGTACTGCCGGCGCCATCGTTGTTTTAAGGGATAAACAAGCGAAGGGCTTTGCAGTTGATTCTGCAAAGCCCTTCGCTTGTTTTATAGATGGCGTGTAGCCTTTCGGGTTATCGTGCCTGACTCGTTTTCACTGATCGTACACGGCGTTTGCTATCTCCCGAAAAAATTACCGTACGCTGTATTTCCTGTCTTCTGTCACACTCTTCCAGTTATCTGTGCGGAAAGGTGCTGCGGGAAAGCCTTCTTTATTAAAGAGGTTATCTTCCAGGTTATCATCTGCCCAGCCGTAACGTACTGCTACAGGGCTGTTTACTTCCTCTGTGTATACCACTACCTTATCGCCATCCACATACGCTTTGGCATAATGGAATCGCTGATCGGCGCCGGCAATTTCAAATCCTCTGATGTAGCCGTATTTGTCTTTCACCGTTAAGCCGCTGCCGGTGCTGGTAAAGCTGAGGGTAATTTTGTTACCGTTTGTTTGCATGGACTGGTATACCGGACCGCTGAATACATTATTTTGACCGTAGGTATTATGGAGTGCTACGGCGGCTAATCTTTTCCCTACATCCTGTTTATTTCTTGGATGAATATCTTTTGACTCGCCTATATCGGTAATAACGGCCATGCCTGTATTAGGTACGTTGAGGGAAAGTGTTTGTGCTTCTCTCAGTTCTGCCCATTTGCTACCGTTTTGACTGTTGCCATTGGCGGAATTGAAGCTGGCCAGTTGTACAAAGTAAAACGGAAATTCGCCCTGGTTCCATAGTCTGCGCCAGTCGCTGATCAGCAGCGGAAATGCTTTTCTGTACTGGTAGGCGCGATCCGCATTACTTTCGCCCTGGTACCAGATGGCTCCTTTGATAGCAAAAGGTAAGATGGGATTGATCATGGCATTATACAGCAGAGAAGGATAGCTGTTGGGACCAACATTATTATCAGGAGCGATCACCGAAGCAATGCGGAAGGCCCAGTTGCCGTCCAGTGGCTGTTTGTGGCCGGCTATGTTTACAAACACATCGGATGATTCGCCGGTAAATCCGCCGCCACCGCCGGTATCCTGGATCTTTACGGCAATCACATTATTGCCTGCTTTTAATACACCTGCCGGTATTTGATATACACGATCTGCGCTATATAAATTGGTACTGCCTACACGAGTGCCATTGATGTAAGTAACGTCGTTGTCGTCAATAGGCCCCAGACTTAATTCTGCTGGTTTGCCGGCATCTGCGGCATCCACATTAAAGTGGTGGCGGAACCATACTTCTCCATCAAAATCGGGCAGCTGTTGTCCTTCCCATGCGCCGGGCACTTTCATTTTCTGCCAGGACTGGTCGGCGGTATTTTCTAATGACCAGGTGGCCGCAGTAGCGGCATCTGGCAAACTACCCTGAATGGCTTCAATGGTTTTTGCGGCCTTTTTTTTATTGACGAGTGCAAAAGAATCTACGTTTAGGGTAGGCGTATTTTTCATCAGCTCACTGAATGTTTCGCTGCCGGCCAGTCCTTCACGGCTGATCCATGTTTCCACGATGGTACCGCCCCAGGAAGTATGTATTAAGCCAATAGGAACATTTAATTGTTCGTTCAAAGTGCGGGCAAAGAAATAGCCTACTGCGGTGAATTCACCGGTGTTTTCGGGACTGGCAGGTAGCCAGGCGCTTTGTTTAATATCGGCTTTAGGGGTGGTGGAGATGTCTTTCGGTAGATAAAAATGCCGGATGTTAGGGTTGGCAGAAGCGGCTTTTTCTTTATCGGCGTTGAGTACATCTTTTACATGGAATTCCATGTTTGATTGTCCGCTGCAAATCCATACATCTCCCATGAGGATATCATGCAGGGCAATGGCATTTTGGCCTTTCACAGATAAGGTATAAGGGCCTCCTGCTTTTTCAGGGTGCAGGAATACTTTCCACTGACCGTTTTTATCTGCTTTGACGGTCTTTGTTTGCTGATTAAACTGAATAGTCACCTTTTCATTCTTATCTGCCCAGCCCCATACCGGAATGGGTTTGTCGCGCTGCAGGATCATGTTATCCCCGAAGATGTTGGGTAAACGCACGGTGGCGAAGCCCATGGAACTCAGCATGGTGGCCGCCAGTAATAAAACTGTTTTTTTCATAATAGTGGTATTGTCTGAATAAATTTTACCGGGACATCACATGGAATCGCTATGCGGTTATAAATGTAAGGAAGACATTTTTTATTTTACAACTTTTGTAGCCGAGTGGTAAGCAATATCTGGGAAATGAAAATGATAAATATATTTCTATAAAGTATAAAAATTAAAATATATACTATATATTTTATTAGCATTAACTTGCGGCCCCGTGCAATGCGACATTGCCTTATGCCTTAGTATTTAGAGACAGAATCCCCCTTTACCATGAAGTATATAAAAGTATACCTGCTATTGCTATTGTTGTTGAATATTTATGGCACCAAAGCCAGTCCATTAACTCATCGCAGTATAGGCGTTGCCGTTGGTAACCGGGCGCCGGTCTTCATTACTAATATAACCCCGCCACCCAATAGTGTTTATAGGGCTGGTACAGGCTTTGGTATTAGCGTAAACTTTACTGATTTTGTGAATGTAGATGTGTCGCTTGGTCGCCCATCCATTAGTTTGATGATAGGCACACAAAGAGTGGAAGCGTTATACCTCACTGGAAGTGGAACCCCAACGCTGACTTTTATTTATACTGTAAAGAATGGAGATGTTGATAATGATGGGATCAGTCTTTTTACAACGGCCATTCAAAACAGCCTGTCCATCACGGATGATGCCGGAGGCGCGGTGACAGCGATAATACCTGATCCAGGCGTTATGACAAACGTAAAGGTCGACGGCATTCCACCGCTTATTAATGGCGTTTGGGTACCTGCCCCTGGCACGTATAATAACGGCAGCCAGCTTACTTTTACCGTGTTGTTTGAAGCTGATCTTAGGATGGTTGCCGGGTTTGGACCATTGCTAAACCTGGTGATTGGCAATAACACGAGAAAGGTTCCATTAGAGGTATTTAACGGCACCTCGGGTTTCATGAGATTCAGTTACACCGTGCAGAGCGATGATCTGGATGCAGATGGTATTACAGTAGGAGCGCAGTTAGATATGAATGGGACTGTGATAGCCGATGCAGCGGGAAATCCCCTCAATCCGCAACTGAACAATGTTAGCGCGAGCAATGACGTTAAGGTGGACGGAGTTCCGCCAACTGCAGTGATCTCAGCTGCTTCGACCACGGTGAATCAGCCCTTTACGGCTACGATTACTTTCAGCGAAGAAGTGAGGGGTACTCCCATAGTGACAGCGTCTGGTTGTACGGTGGGTAATATACAAACAGCGGATAACAAAGTCTTTACCGTAGATGTAGCGCCTGTCAATGCATCGGGAAGCATACAGGTGCCTGCTAATGGAAGTATCGACCTGGCAAATAATGGTGGCACCGCTTCCAATGTTTTTAGTTTTACCTATGATATTGCAAAACCGGTCATCAGCTCCGTGACGGTACCTGCCGGTGGAAGATATAAAGCCGGAGATGTGCTTTCGTTTACCGTTAACTATGATGACAACATCATTCTGAATACGACGGGCGGTGTGCCCTACCTCACGCTGCTATTAGACAGCGGCCCGCAAATACTCACCTTTGCAAGCCAGGGGGCTAACACGATCACCTTCACTCACCAGGTAGTACCCGGCGAAGAGGATCAGACAGGGCTCGCACTGGCTCCTAATCTGGTACTAAATGGGGCTACTATCCGGGATGCCGCAGGTAACGACGCTGATAATGCTTTGTCTAATATAGGACCTACGGGAAGTGTAGTGGTAGATGCTAATCCGCTAGTAGTGACAGCTGTAACTGTGCCGGCTAATGGCTATTATAAAGCTGGTGACGTCCTGAACTTTGACGTTCGCTTCAATGAACCATGGGCTCTGAATATGTCAAATGGCAGACCTACGCTGGATATTGTTGTTGGTGGCATCACCAAACAGGCAGTGCACTCGGGTTACAACGGTAATGGGTTTATTTTCAGCTATACCGTACAGGCGGGAGATATGGATATGGATGGCATTACAGTAGTAAGTCCTCTTTCCCTGAATGGTAGCACAGTAAAGGATCTTGCCGGCAATGCTTTGATTCCTGTATTGAATGGAGTGGGCAGCACCACTGGTGTATTCGTCAATACAGCGGTGCCCACGGTAACAATATCTACCACGGAAACGTCTCCTTTGAATCATCCGTTTACGGCTACCATTACTTTCAGTGAACCGGTGACAGGGTTGACCATAGCGGATCTCATCAGTATAAATGCTACCGCGAGTAACCTGACTACTTCAGATAATATTACATATACGGTACTGTTAACGCCAGCAGCTGGGTCGGCGAGCCTGAGCGTTCCTGCCAATTCAGCCATCAATATTGGTGGTAATGGTAATACGGCTTCCAATGTGCTTTACTTTACCTACGATGTTACCAGTCCTGCCATTACGAGCGTAACAGTACCTGCTGCTAAAACATATAGCGCAAATGAAGTCCTTTCCTTCACCGTTAATTATAGTGAAAATATAGTGGCAGATACCAGGAATGGCGTGCCGTTTATCAACCTGGTATTGGCCAGTGGTACCCACAACGCGCCATTGACCGTCATCGGTACAAACTATCTTACTTTCAGTTACACCGTGCAAAATGGGGATGAAGATCTGACCGGGCCTTCACTTGGGGTAACGATGAATTTAAATGGCAGCACTATCCGGGATGCTGCGGGCAATAATGCTGTAATGACGCTGCAAAATGTCGCCAGTTTGCAAAACGTACTGGTAGATGCGAATGCTCCTGTCGTGACTTCCGTTGCGGTGCCAGCCAACGGTTATTATCATACCGGCGATCAGCTGAACTTTGCCGTTAACTTTTCTGAAAGCACCGTAGTCACAACTACCGGAGGTATACCATTTATCAATGTAACGATTGGTAGTACTGTTCAAAAAGCTTTTTATACCAGTGGCAGTGGTAGCAATCAGTTGCTGTTCAGCTATTCCGTACAGAACGGAGAGATGGATATGGACGGTATTGCGCTGGGTGCTATAACACTCAATAGTGGTATGATCCGGGACGCTGCCGGTAATGACGCGGTATTAACATTGAATAGCGTTGGCAGCACCGCCGGTGTGTTGGTCAACACCAACATTCCTTCAGTGGTATTAACTACTACCGCTGGCCCATTGGTGAATGCACCATTTACAATAACCGCTACCTTCAGCGAACCGGTGATCAATTATCCTGCACTCGCGCTATCCAACTGTACTGTCAGCAATATAGCCACAGCAGACAACCAGGTGTTTACCGGGCTGGTAACGCCATCCGGCCCAAGCGGAACAAGCGGAACGATACAGGTGGTTGCCCACACGGCACAAAACGCAGGACTTAACTGGAACACCGCCTCCGGTGTCCTCAGCTTTACTTATGATAACCAGGCGCCACAGATAACCAGCGTCACCGTACCTGCCAATAAAACATATAGAGAGCATGAAGTCCTTTCTTTCAACGTTTATTATAATGAAAACATTGTGGCAGATACCACCCACGGTGTACCATTCATCTCCCTGGTATTGGCCAGTGGCAGCCACAATACGCCATTGACCGCCATCGGCGCCAACTATCTTACTTTCAGTTATACCGTGCAAAACGGTGATGAAGATCTGACAGGACCTTCACTCGGAACGGCTATGGTATTAAATAACGGCACTATCCGTGATGCCGTAGGTAATGATGCGGGATTGATACTAATAAATGTGGCCAGTCTGCAAAGTGTACTGGTAGATGCGAAAGCACCGGTAGTGACTTCCGTTGCGGTGCCAGCCAACAAATATTATCATACCGGTGATCCGCTGAACTTCACCGTTAACTTTTCAGAAAACGCCGTCATCACAGGTACACCATCTATCGATGTAACGATTGGCAGTGTTGTTCGAAAAGCTGTTTATACCAGTGGCAGTGGTTCGGCTCATCTAACTTTCAGTTATACCGTACAGAATGGAGACATGGATATGGATGGTATTGCGTTGGGCGCTATGACGCTCAATAGCGGTACAATCCAGGATGCTGCCGGTAATGACGCGGTATCAACATTGAATAGCGTTGGCAGCACCGCCGGTGTGTTGGTCAACACCAATATTCCATCCGTAGTATTAACGACCGCCGCTGGCCCATTGGTGAATGCACCATTTACCGTGACCGCTACTTTCAGCGAAGCGGTAACAAGTGTTCCTGCATTCGCGTTGTCCAATTGTACTGTCAGCAATGTGAGCACAACAGACAACAAAGTGTTTACCGCACTGGTAACGCCTACCGGTACCAACGGAACGATACAGATACCTGACAGCACCACACAAAACGCGGGACAAAACTGGAATACCGCCTCCGGTATTATCAGCTTTACCTACGATAATCAGGCGCCACAGATTACGAATGTAACAGTGCCTGCGAATAAAACATATAAACAGAATGAAGTCCTTTCTTTCAATGTTTATTATAATGAAAACATTGTGGCAGATACCACACACGGTGTGCCATTCCTCTCCCTGATATTAGCCAGTGGCGCTCACAATGCTCCATTGACCGCCATCGGCGCCAACTATCTTACTTTCAGTTATACCGTGCAAAACGGTGATGAAGATCTGACAGGACCTGCACTCGGAACGGTCATGGTATTAAATAGCGCCACTATCCGGGATGCGGTAGGTAATGATGCTGCATTGACATTGCAAAATGTATCCAGCCTAAACAATGTATGGGTAGACGCGAAAGCACCGGTAGTGACCTCCGTAGCAGTGCCAGCCAACAGCTATTACCACACCGGCGATCAGCTGAACTTTACTGTTAACTTTTCAGAAAACGCCATCGTCACAGGTACACCGGCTATCGATGTAACGATTGGCAGTACTGTTCGAAAAGCTGCCTATGCCAGCGGTAATGCTACGACTCATCTGACTTTCAGTTATACCATACAAAATGGAGACATGGATATGGATGGTATTACGGTAGGTGCGCTGACGCTCAATAGCGGTACGATCCGGGATGCTGCCGGTAATGACGCCGTATTAACATTGAATAGCGTTGCCAGCACCGCTGGTGTATTTGTCAACACCAATATTCCATCAGTGATATTAACTACCACTGCTGGCCCTTTGGTGAATGCACCATTTACGGTAACCGCTACTTTCAGCGAAGCAGTGATCAATGTGCCTGCATTCGCGTTATCCAATTGTACCGTCAGCAATGTAACCACAACAGATAACAAAGTGTTTACCGCACTGGTAACGCCAACCGGCGCCAACGGAACCATACAGGTACCTGACAGCACCACACAAAACGCCGGACAAAACTGGAATACCGCCTCCGGAGTTCTCAGCTTTACATTTGATAACCAGGCGCCACAGATAACCAACGTCACCGTACCTGCCAATAAAACATATAGAAAGAATGAAGTCCTTTCTTTCAACGTTTATTATAATGAAAACATCGTGGCAGATACCACACACGGTGCGCCATTCATCTCCCTGGTATTGGCCAGTGGCGTCCATAACGCGTCGTTAACGGCTATCGGTGCCAACTATCTTACTTTCAGCTATACCGTGCAAAACGGAGACATGGATATGGATGGTATTACAGTAGGAGCGCTGACACTCAATAGTGGTACGATCCAGGATGCTGCCGGTAATGACGCAGTATTAACACTGAATAACATTGGCAGCACCGCCGGTGTGTTGGTCAACACCAATATTCCATCAGTAGTATTAACTACCATCGCCGGACCACTGGTGAATGCGCCATTTACGGTAACTGCTACTTTCAGCGAAGCGGTAATCAATGTTCCGGCATTCGCGTTATCCAACTGTACTGTCAGCAATGTGACCACAACAAACAATAAGGTGTTTACCGCACTGGTAACGCCAACCGGTGCCACCGGAACCATACAGGTACCTGACAGCGCCGCACAAAACGCCGGACAAAACTGGAATACCGCCTCCGGTGTTCTCAGCTTTACGTATGATAACCAGGCGCCGCAGATTACGAACGTAACAGTGCCTGCCAATAAAACATATAAACAGAATGAAATCCTTTCTTTCAATGTTTATTATAATGAAAACATTGTGGCAGATACCACCCACGGCGCGCCATTCATCTCCCTGGTATTGGCCAGTGGTACTCATAACGCGACATTAACCGCTATCAGTGTAAACTATCTTACTTTCAGTTATACCGTCCAAAATGGCGATGAAGATCTGACAGGACCAGCACTCGGAACAGGGATGGTATTAAATAACGGTACCATACGGGATGCGGTAGGTAACAATGCGGCGCTGACGTTGCAAAATGTAGCCAGTCTGAGTAATGTATGGGTAGATGCGAAAGGACCGATAGTTAACTCCGTGAGCGTGCCCGCAGATGGTTATTACAAAGCAGGTCAACACCTGGACTTTACCCTTACCTTCTCTGAAAAAGTAGTGGTAACCTCCCAGCCATCTATAGATGTTGTGATTGGTAGCGTTACCAGACATGCCCTCTACTTCAGTGGTAGCGGCAGCAATGCGTTTGTGTTCAGATACACGGTGCAGAACGGTGATCAGGATATGGACGGTATTGCTATTGGCGGTCCGGTAGCCATGAACAGCGGTTCGATCCGTGATATGTCAGATAATGACCTGGTGCCCGCGTTGAACAACGTTGGTAACACCAGCAGGGTGTTTGTGAATACGGTGATACCATCTGTGGTATTGTCAACAGCGGCCCTGTCTCCATCGAATCAACCCTTTGTTGCTACTATCACTTTCAGCGAAGTGATGACTGGTTTTACCGTAGGAGATATTACGGGCACGAATGCTACTTTCAGCAATTTGCAAACAACCAATAACATTACCTATACGGTGCTGGTAACACCTACCACCGATGGAGCCGTATCAGTACAGGTGCCTGCCAGTGTAGCCGTTAACGTTGGTAACAATGACAACACTGCTTCCAATATACTTAACCTTACCTACGATGGCACAGCGCCGTTTATCAGCGGAGTTACCCTGCCTTCCAATGGGTATTATAAACTGGGTGATCAACTGGACTTTGCTCTGCAGCTGAGTGAAAACGTGAACGTGACTGCGGGTGGAACATCTTACCTGACCCTGACAGTTGGTACGGGATCAGTCCATGCAAATTATACCGGTATTACGGGTGGTAATGTGCTGCATTATAGTTATACCGTGAAAGCTGGCGATATGGATATGGATGGTATTGTGGTCACACCAACGCTATCATTGAATGGCGCCGTGATAAAAGATGCTGCGGGCAATGATCTGCTGCTGCCGCTCCAAAACCTGGGTAGCACCGCCGGCATATTCGTTAATACGGCTCATCCTTCGGTGGTATTATCTGCTACGGTAACAGGACGTATCAACGCGCCTTTCACAGCTACCCTCACATTCAGTGAGGTAGTAAGTGGATTAACTGCAGGAGATGTGACCCTGACCAATGGTACCGCCAGCAATTTGCAAACGACAGATCATATTACATATACCGTATTAATTACGCCTTCGGCAGATGGTGCAGTAAACGTAACCCTGCCTGCTGGTGTAGCGGTAAATATAGGCGGTAATGACAACACTGCTTCCAATAGCATCGGGGTTACTTATGATGGAACTCCGCCGGTGATCCCGTCGGGACTGGCGTTTGTGGTAAAACAAAATAGTCCTGCCGGTACGCTGGTAGGTAAACTCACGGCTACCGACGCATCTGGCATCATACAAAACTGGACGCTGGTCAGAGATAACTCCGGAGGTGCGTTTGCGTTAGATGC
Source organism: Chitinophaga sp. (assembly GCF_036566945.1). GTDB lineage: Bacteria > Bacteroidota > Bacteroidia > Chitinophagales > Chitinophagaceae > Chitinophaga. The sequence continues at coordinate 18,415 of NZ_DATCVJ010000130.1, forward strand.
CAATGGTAATATTACGGTGAAAGATATGGCACTGCTCAACAGCCATGCAGGTACTTCTGTGGTACTGCAGGTAACCGTCAGCGATGGATTGAATACCACTGCTCCGATGGCCGTGGTGATCAACATCGCATTTGTGAACAAGGCGCCCACACTCGATGCCATCATCAATGCCAATGCCTGTGCTACCGGCGATGTATATACGATTAAATTAACGGGCGCTTCTGCGGGTGATCCACAACAAACCTATACATACAATGTAAGCAGCAGTGCGGATTTGTTTGATGAGTTGACGGTGACCAGTAATGATGTGTTCCGCTATAAACTGAAAAATGGTGTAACCGGCGGAAAGGCCACCATCACCATTACCATAAAAGATGACGGCGGTACCAACAGTGGCGGCGTAGATACTTTGCGTCGCACGTTTACGATCACGGTGCATAGTCTGCCGATAGTGAACATCAGCAGCGATAAAGGAACTGCTATATCCAAAGGAGACATAGCCAACATCACCGCTACCGGTGGTAGTACTTACCGCTGGGCGGATGCGGACGGCATTATCAGCGGTGATCGTTCACCTGTATTACAGGTACGGCCGATGGTAAAAACTACCTATAGTGCTATCGTCACCAACACGGATGGATGCAGTAGTACCGGCGAGATCACGATCGATGTGAGAGAAGACTTTAAAGTCGATGCGACCAATATCCTGACGCCTAACGGTGATGGCAAAAATGATAAATGGGTGATCCGGAACATAGACAGCTATCCGGATAATGAATTGAAGATATTTGACCGTGCCGGCCGCATGGTGTATCAGCGCAGGAACTATAGCAACGACTGGCAGGGTACACTCAATGGTAATCCGTTGGCGGAAGGTACCTATTACTATATTCTATCTATTCAGAACGGGGCTAAAACAGCCAAAGGATTTATCACCATTGTCAGAGACAAATAATATAATCGATCATGAAATATTCAACATATATACGCCGGTTACTGGTTTGCAGTATTTTACTCATGACTGTTTTTGTACAACGGGCAGCAGCACAAACGCTCAGCGATGCTGCTGCGTTGCAGGAGCCTTCTGCCACACAGTATTTTCTTAATCAATACCTGGCCAACCCGGCGATGGCCGGTATCGATACCGGTGTGCATATTAATGCAGCACACCGGCGGCAATGGGGCGCCATAGAAGGCGCCCCGGTAACTACCTTTTTTACCGCAGATGCTGCCATGGGCTACAGAGTAGGCGCCGGCCTCCACATTTTCAACGATAAGGCCGGATTGCTGAACAGAACCCGCATAGCGTTCTCTTATGCATATCATCTGCCCCTGAGCGATCGGGGACAACAGCTGCATTTCGGCCTTTCACTGGCGTTGAACATGCAGCGGATCGATTATGGGAAGATCAACGGCGACGTGAATGATCCTTCCGTGAGTGCATTCAACCGCCGCGATGACTATTTCGAAGCCGAATACGGTATGGCCTATACGGATGCCCACTGGACCCTGCAGGGCAGCATCCCGAATATCAGAAGCCTGGTTACCGGCGACGATAAAGCGGTAGACGGCGGTGGTATTTTTTACACGGCAGCGGCCTATAGGTTTACGTTTACAGATGGCGCCCTCACTACCATTACACCCAAGCTGGCATATCGCGGCATAAAAGGATATGATAATATCCTGGATGCAGGCGTCAATATCGCCTTCCTGGATAATGTATTGAATGGTACGCTCCTGTATCATACTTCTGGCAGCGCTACCGCCGGCATCGGCGTTAATATCTGGAACTCATTAACAGTACAGGCCATGTATACCACGCAAACAGGTGGTATCAAAACCTATGTAGATGGTGGCTTTGAAATCGGTGTGCGGCTGGATCTTTTTAAATAATACTTTTCGTGTTTTAATACAGCAGCGCGTGTATCATACTTTGATACACGCGTTTTTTTATGCTCATATATTCCAATTATCCGGAAAAACTACCATTTCGATTAAACAAAATAGCCGCTGAACGTTTATATATACTGATATTCCTGCTTCCTCCCTGGCTATAATTATATAAAAGGAAACATGAATTGTATAACAGCGCACGCTTCCTTCGTATGTACTTTTACAACATCAAATAAATATTCATCTCACGAAAAAAGAAACATACAATGGAAACAGTACAGTTTAAAACAAACATTAAATGTTCAGGATGTATAGCTGCGGTAACACCTGTATTAGATAGCCTGGCCGGATCAGATAATTGGGAAGTAGACCTGAGCAGCCCGGACAAAGTATTAACCGTGTCAAAAGAAAATTTAGATAAAAGCGAAATCAGAGTGGCCATAGAAAAAGTGGGTTATAAAGCAGAAGCACTGTCTTAATATACCTCCACCCGGCATGGATGAATTTCACAAAAAGTAAAAACAGAATAACATGAAAAAGATATTACTGACAGGCATTGTATTGGTAGCGGCCTTCTTTCAGCAGGGTATGGCGCAGGACAAAACGGTATCCACCCAACTTTCTCCGTTACTTTCTCTTTATTACAATATTAAGGATGCGCTGATCAGCGGGAATTCGGCTGCCGTAGCCACCAAAGCCAGTGAGTTTGTAAAGGCTGCCGCCAGCGTAGATATGACATCCATGCCCGCCGCCACACATAACGCCTATATGCCATTGTCTGAGAAACTGTTGACAGATGCCAAAGCCATGGCTGATGCAAAAGATATCGGCAAACAACGGGAATATTTTAAATCTTTCTCCGATAACTTTTATTTACTGGCCAAAGCGGTACCACTATCTGCCCAACCGGTATACCAGGAATACTGCCCCATGAAAAAAG
>NZ_DATCVJ010000131.1:0-5861 GCF_036566945.1 Chitinophaga sp.
GATTAGCAGAAGGGAAGAAGCGCCAGTTGGGTTCTCTGTTCAACAAATCTGAATAATCCAGTTCCTTCCCTGGGGGAGGTTTTAAGCCTGCGAAAGTAGAATCCAATCGGTCATTTACCCTGTTCAGGTTATAGAACTCCGATCTTACACCCCATACCAGTCTTAATTTATTGCCAATCTTATGATCGAACATCGCGAACAACGCATGTAAAGCAGCAGACTTACGTTTAAAATTATCGCCAAACCGACTCACGACTGTCTGTACATTATTCTCCGCACTAAAGGCGCTGCCAAGTGGAAAATAATTTTCATCCTTATTTTCAAACTGTGAACTGGTATTCAGTACAAAAAATATCCTGTCTTTTACCCAGCCGGCATAGCCACCTTTAAATGTATTATCAACATTCACCTTACCCGCATTAAATTTAAAAGGCACGCTTACGGCCACATCCCAATTGTAATTATTTTCCAATGCCCTGCTCCAGAAGCGTAAGGCGCCGTCAGAAAAATTACTGCCTACCGTTTGAATATTGTAATCATTTAAGCCGGCACCGTCCACCTGCTTATAATTAGCCAGCATCATGTGATTATCCGGCTTCTGCCTGTCTAGTTTCATATAGCTGCCTGTCCATTTCAACTTCACACCATTACTCCCCAGTGAATGTTCTCCTTTGAGCTGATTTTGCAGCAATGAAGTTTGCATGGCATTATCAAAGTAACCCAGCGTATTATCAAACCCAAACTTCCCGTTGGTGCCTTTTCCGAATACCAGTTGCTGATCCAGTGTACGCAGGTACAACGACTGAAATCCGATACGGTTCTTTTCATTACGATAGCCTACGCCCAGCATTCCCCCAAGGTTAGTTGTGAATCCATAGCGCTGCCCTTTGAATAACATATTATCCGAAGCGTTGGCCCGCTCTATATTTTCAAAACCTTCTCTGCCGAGAATCGCATCCTGTGTAGCCAATGTATTTCTGTAACTGGCTGATGCTGTTACTCCCCATTGCTGACCACCTCCGGTACGAAATACGTGTCCGAGCGATGCCTGGAAATTAGGCGATACCGGCGCTTTGAATGATGTGACGCCCCAGTTATTACTTAATGGCAGCGATGTTTTGCCAGATTCATCAAATTTCCTGATGATATCATCCCGGTCTTTCCAGTCGAGCGTACCAAACAATTTCCGCTGATCACTCACACTACCCCGGTATTCACTGCCACTCAACGGCAAAGACAAAAAATCCTTCCCGGTTGTTTTATCATTATAACTGGCGCCTACGGCTATATTCAGGAAATTCTCCGTAGGAATATCCAGTGTATTCACTTCTACCAAACCTCCGCCAAACTCCGCACTACGGTCAGGTGTAATTGTTTTCACCACGGTGATGTTCTCTACAATATTGGATGGGATAATATCAAAGCTGAAATTCTTTCTGTTCAGCTCCGTGCTGGGCATTACCTGCCCGTTTAACACCGCCTGATTATAGCGTTCGCTCAAACCGCGCACCACTACATATTTATTATCGATCGTAGAAAGGCCGCTTACCCGCTTCAATACCTCACCGATATTTTTATCCGGCGTACGGGCAATCTGTTCTGCACTGATACCATCCGTGATGGCTGCATTATTCTTCTGCAATGCATACAGTCCTTCTATAGATGCTTTGCGATAGTTACCGGTTACCGTTACTTCTTTCAGTCTGGAGCTGTTGCTTTTCAATACAATGTTGAGCGGTGTGGCGCCATTATCTTTTACAGCGATTTCTGTTATTTTACGTGTTTCAAAGGAAACATAACTGAAAGTAAGACTGTAAGTACCTGCAGGCAACGCAATATCATAAGTACCGTCTACATTGGTCACGGCGCCTTGTCCGCCTTGCACCGCCACGGTTACACCTGGTAATGGTTCATTCTTATTGTCTACCACTTTCCCGGTAATGCGTCCGCCACTTCTGCTGGCACCCTTATTCATATTTCCTTTGCGTAACGTAATCGAATTGTCTTTCGTCAGTTCAATATCAATGGGGGCATTATTATCTATATAATTCAATACTTCCCCTAACGGTGTTCCGGAAAATCTAATATCATTCAACTCACACTGCTGCAAATACTCCGGGTCATAGATGAAAGTATAACGGGTTTGTTGTTGTAACGACTTCACTACTTTAGCGGCATTCGTTCTGCTTAATTGTAACTGTACTTTATCGGTAAGCGATTTATAAGACTGTGCCATGCTCATCAACGGCGACAAGCTGGTGAATAAAACTAACAGAAAGGTCACATGACAAGACACACTTCTTCCTGTACAAAATCCATTTGTAGATTTTTGCATAAGGCGGTACTTTATTTTTATGTTGATGTAAATGATGCGCCCGTCCGGCAGGCGCTTGTTAACTATTTGCTACGTACGTGGAACGTACTATCATCCACCCGGGTAAACGAAATGTTATGCACATATTCCAGTGTTGATAATATCTTTTCCAATGACATGTCCCGGTTGAATTCTCCTGAAATTTTCTTTCTTCCCAATTGCTTTTCTTCCAGTACAATGTTGCAACCATAGCGCTGTTGTAACTTAGCCAACGCATCCGCGAGCAGGGTATTATCGAAATGAATTTTTCCTTTTTTCCAGTCCAGCACTTCATTATTCGCGAAAGTCAGCAGCTGCGGGGCTTTTCCATCTGCATACTGTAACATTTGTCCGGGTAACAATATTTTATTGAAATTGTCTTGCGTACTTACGGCCACCTTTCCTTCCAGTAAGCTCACCTGTATACTGCCATCGGCCTTATTGGCGGTAGCGATATTAAAAACAGTACCCAGCACGGTCGTAGTCAGATTTCCGGTGTGGACCAGGAAGGGGCGCTGATCATCTTTTACCACTTTAAAATAGGCTTCTCCATTCAACCACAGCTCCCGGCGGGTATTATTATAGTCCTGCTGACAAATGAGCGAAGAATGTGTATTTAACCATACCTCACTGCCATCTGCCATGGTGAACAACTGTATATTATTGGTTTTATTACGCAGGGTATCCCATTTTACCGCCAATGGACGTTGAGGTGGATGATGCTGCCACAAAAAGGTAAGCACCGCCACAGCGCCTAATACGGCCGCTGCTGCCCCATACCAAAGCCGATGGACTTTGGGCTTCATCACTATCGGTTCATTTGCCGCGGTCCACTTCTCCATCATAAACTCGTCCAGTAAGGGAGTGTCAGCGCCGGAGAGCCATGCTTCCACAGCGGTGGCCTCCTGTTCTGAGCAGTCTCCTTTAAAATACTTTTCAAGTAGTTGTTTATCCATATCCCTGCTTTGGGTGTTTACAGAGAGAGTACGTTTTAGGGAGAAGGTATTCCTAGTCAGATTTCGGGGTTAACAATTTGGTAATAATGAGGGAGGGGATTTAGGGAGATGTCTTCCGCATGATCTTTCTGCTGGCAGGACTTGCCAACCATTGCGCCCACAGGCAAAAAGCTGTACATTTAACCCACCATTTGCCACTGTTCTATGTAGCATCCTATTTTAAATACCACACACATGAAAACAATATTTGAACAGGCCACCAGGGATGAATTGATCAACAGAATCAATTCCCTCAACGACAACAGCGTTGCACAATGGGGGCAAATGAATGTTTATCAAATGGTGAAGCACTGCCGGATGTGGGAAGAAATGATCAACGGCGACATTACATGTAAACGATCCTTCCTGGGCCGCATCTTTGGCAGACTGGCATTAAAGAACGCCGTAAAAGATGATCGCCCTATGATGAAAAAAGCAGCGGCAAGCCAGGAAGTAATCGTTACAGAACTCAGTGGAGATTTAACAGCCGAAAAAAATAAATGGATATCCCTGATGCAGGGGCATGCACACTTTTCAAACGTTGATTTTATACATCCGTTCTTTGGGAGAATGACGAAAGAAGAGATTGGTTATTTTGCTTATAAACATTCGGATCATCATCTCCGGCAGTTTAATAGCTAGGGGAGGTAGCGCTTTTGGGAAGATATCTACATTACTTCACCAGGCCGTTGTCAGTGATCTGGGGGGCTGTTTAAAGTCCTTCCTACGCACGAGATTCACTTCCTTTCTTGGCATAAAAAACCCTTTGATGACATCAGGATTCCGGACGCAAATCTGAATATGGCTTTTTTCAAATAGCGCGGCACCTGGAAATGCGGGTCCTCCCTCTGTAAATACGCCGCGAGTGGAATCGAATACTTTCAGTTCAGAAAATCCGTGCGCATTCTCATCAGCGTTAATCTGATTGTACATCTTAGCATGCATAAATTCAATGACTGCGCAATCCAAATGTCTTAGAATTTTATCCTTATGACGATCATGAGAAAGATCTGTATTTTGTGGCAATACCCTACCTAACATCGTATCACTTTCCTCCATCATAGTGAAGTAACGAGAGAGTAAGGTTATATATCTGGTATCCAAAAGATCGCAGCAATATCCCAAATAAAGCACAGCACCAACGACGGCGGGATTTTTGATTTCACCACGCCTCTTTTTATCATTAGCCCATTGCAATGCCCGGTCATAGTTATTCTCCCAAAAATACAAACCGTGTCCTAGCCAGTCAAATGGATTTTGACTGATCTTATAGTCATTTGGATTTCGCAAAAGCGCATCTCTTACATTTGCATCACAGCCATGAAAGCCAATGATCAAATTGGGTTTAACATCATACATAAAAATTGATTGATAATTTAGGAGATAGAGGTTATATTGAGGCACTCATATGGCTTGGTATAGTTGCCGTTCTCATCAAGTATCCCTGCCCGAATAAAAGTTTGCAGCGCTTCTTCCCTGGTAACTTTTTCCTTTAAAAGTTCTTCGGCCAATTCCATTAAAACATTATAATCTTTTTCACTCATAAAAATACATTTACGGCTCTCGGCTGCATCAAAGTCACGAAAGCCAATGATCAAATAGGTTCAATCTCGTACATAAGACTTGTGGCTTAATTTAGGAGCTAAGAATTTCATGCAGGCATTCATATGGCGGAGTTAACTTACCATTTTCATCAACTAGTCCTATCCGAATAAGGGAACGAAGGGCCTCTTCTTCAGAAACTTTTTCTTTTCGCAGGCGCTCGGCCAAATCCATTAAACGATGATAATCTTCTTCACTCATAAAAATACATTTTCGGCTCCGGCTGCATCACAGCCATGAAAGCCAATGATCAAATAGGTTTAACATCGTACATAATATTGGAATGCTAAAAAACTAGGAGATAAGAATTTCATGTAGGCATTCATATGGCGGGGTTAACTTGCCATTTTCATCCACTAATCCTATCTGAACAAGTAAACGGCGGACCTCTTCATTAGAACCTTCATCTTTTCGCAGGCGCTTGGCCAAATCCATTAAAACATTATAATCTGCTTCACTCATAAAATAAATTTATACGGCTTTCATCTACATCAAAACCATGAAAGCCAATGATCAAATAGGTTTAGCATAGTACTTAGAATTGAATACTTATGAAGGAACACGGGTTACTTCGAAGCATTTATATGGCTCAGTATAGTTGCCATTTTCATCAAGAATCCCTGCCTGAATGAAGGATTGCAGTGCTTCTTCTTTAGTAACTTTCTTTTTTAGCAACTGCTCAGTAAACTCCATTAAAATTTCATAATCTTTATCGCTCATAAAAAATATATTTACAACAAAGGTACAACACGCTCCAAAAAAACAAGGCTCAGAATGATCTATTTTACTCCATTCCGATAAATCTTTTCACTAAAATTAAACGATCAAATCAGACGTAACATCATACATAAAATTTGATCACCAAAAATCAGGACATCAGAATTTCATGTAGTCCTTCATATGGCGGGAGT